>NZ_JAHGAD010000120.1:0-2073 GCF_030248375.1 Vibrio sp. B181a
ATTACAACAGCGGTAAATAAGAGCACCAATGCAACTAAGGGTGTCCGTGAAGACTTACAAGGCTTAGGTGACTCGATTGGCGAACTGGGTAATAGCCTTGATGGTATCGAAGAACTGCTTAAAGGCTCTGGTTTCAATTCCCCTTATGGAGATGATGTGCCTGAGCAAATCTTCGCCTCGTCTGATTTCATCGCTATCAATGAAACCATCGCAGAGAAAACCCGCTCAATTGAAGACTACGTTGATGAAATCAAAGGTCTGGTTTCTATCGGTACCAACTTCAATAACGGCTCGTTAAGCGATAGGTCTTTCACCGTTAAAGGCACCAAGGTTGATTCTGGCCTACAGCGTTTTGATGACGTTTCGCCTTACGTTCGCCCTGTCATTCTCTTTATCTGCGCGCTCATTGCGCTCTACATCTTGTTTGGTCAACGGAGTAAATAACGTGGATTTCATTTATTCAGCACTCGATTTTATCGCCAACGTCGGCCAAACCATGGTCGAGTTCATCCAGTACATACCGGATTGGATCATCAATTGCTTTGACTACGCGCAGCTTTGGTTTTTGTCTCTTTGGCTAGAACTAAAAATCTCATCGATTCAGTTAGCGCTGAAAATTGCTCAAACCTTGCTATCAGAGTATGGCGTTTACACGCTGGTTGAATCTCATTTCAATGCGCTCCCTTCTGATGTTCGTTACATCCTCATTCAATACAACGTGACAGGAGGACTACGCATAATTTTCGATGCGTTTGCGACGTCCTTAGTCATGCGTTTCTTTAACTGGTGATTCAATGGCAACTTCATTTAGATATGGCCACGGCGGCTCATATAAATCAGCGTGTGCAGTATGGTTCGACTTACTGCCAGCCCTTCGAGAAGGTCGAGTTTGCATCACCAATATTCATGGTATGCAGCCGCTCGACATTATCGAGAAACGACTGGGTGAAAAGTTTCCGGACAGTGCTCGCCTCATTCGTATCAGCTCGCGTAATCCCGAAGGCTTCGAACTTTGGAAGTACTTTTTCTGTTGGGCTCCGATTGGCGCCTTCATCCTTATTGATGAATGTCAGCAAATCTTCTCGACCAACGCAGGTTTTAAGATGGCCAACATACACAAGCGCCCTTTCACTGACTTTGAGTCTCATCTACCAGAGGGGTTTTCTGAGTTGTTCCACTCACGCTGGCTGACTGTGGACACATCAACGCTAGACAACGGCGAGATAGACGATTGTCAGCGTACACGTTTTGATGAACAAGGACGGATTATCTACCCTGAGAACTTCAACAACGCTTTTATGGAGCACCGCCACTACAACTGGGACATTGTTTTATTAACGCCCGACTTCGCCCAAGTTCCTAAAGAGCTTAAAGGCGTGGCCGAGCTGGCCAAACAACACAAAGGGAAAGACGGGATCTTTTTCTCTAACCGTAAGCCTCGAATCTTAGAGCATGACCCAACACGAACTGTGACCAAACCAAGCAAAGACGATGTGGTTTACAACCTCAAGGTACCGCTTGATGTTCACCTGCTCTACGCCTCTACCGTTACGGGACAAATCACCAAAGCGGGTCTTGGAAAGAACATCTTTCTAAACCCTAAATTCCTAGCCGCTATGGCACTGATAGTACTTTCATTTGGGTATATCACTTATGCAATTATTAATATGGTTTCTGGTTCTGAGGCGTCAACTGAAACAGGAACGCAGCCTTATCAAGCTACGCAGCAAAATCCGGTATCGTCTCCACAAGGTGAAGCTCATCATAACCAAGGTTCTGCGGGTCATCCTGTCGTGGGTTCTGGTCGTTCTAACTGTACGGGCACTGATTGCGGGACTCGGCCTTATCATGACATAGGCACCGTTCCGGCTTGGTTCCCACTATCCAACTCCGAAAGCATCTATGTGTCTGCGGTTGAGCGTTGGCACAAACCCAACTCAATTCGAGTGAGTGTCCATTTTGAGGTGGTAACACCGAGAGGTGTTAGCTATCTCGATGACTCATTTCTTAAAAAGCTTGGGATTCAAATGGATTATCTAGACGACTGCCTTGTTCAGCTGTCTAGCGGTGAAT
>NZ_JAHGAD010000121.1:0-2079 GCF_030248375.1 Vibrio sp. B181a
GGCGACATTACAACAGCGGTCAATAAGAGCACAAATGCAACTAAGGGTGTCCGTGAAGACTTACAAGGCTTAGGTGATTCGATTGGCGAATTGGGTAATAGCCTTTATGGTATCGAAGAACTTCTTAAAGGCTCTGGTTTCAATTCCCCTCACGGTGATGATGTGCCTGAGCAAATCTTCGCCTCGTCTGATTTCATCGCTATCAATGAAACCATCGCAGATAAAAACCGCTCAATTGAAGACTACGTTGATGAAATCAAAGGTCTGGTTTCTATCGGTACCAACTTCAATAACGGCTCGTTAAGCGATAGGTCTTTCACCGTTAAAGGCACCAAGGTTGATTCTGGCCTACAGCGTTTTGATGAGGTTTCGCCTTACGTTCGCCCTGTCATTCTCTTTATCTGCGCGCTCATTGCGCTCTACATCTTGTTTGGTCAACGGAGTAAATAACGTGGATTTCATTTATTCAGCGCTCGATTTTATCGCCAACGTCGGCCAAACCATGGTCGAGTTCATCCAGTACATACCGGATTGGATCATCAATTGCTTTGAGTATGGCGCCCTTTGGTGTGTGTCTCTTTGGCTTGACCTTAAGATTGCATCGATTCAGGTAGCACTAAAAATCGCTCAGACTTTGCTATCAGAGTATGGCGTTTACACGCTGGTTGAATCTCATTTCAATGCGCTCCCTTCTGATGTTCGTTACATCCTCATTCAATACAACGTGACAGGAGGACTACGCATAATTTTCGATGCGTTTGCAACGTCCTTAGTCATGCGTTTCTTTAACTGGTGATTCAATGGCAACTTCATTTAGATATGGTCACGGCGGCTCATATAAATCAGCGTGTGCAGTGTGGTTCGACTTACTGCCAGCCCTTCGAGAAGGTCGAGTCTGCATCACTAATATTCATGGTATGCAGCCGCTCGACATTATCGAGAAACGACTGGGCGAAAAGTTTCCGGATAGTGCTCGTCTCATTCGTATCAGCTCGCGTAACCCTGAAGGCTTCGAACTTTGGAAGTACTTTTTCTGTTGGGCTCCGATTGGCGCCTTCATCCTTATTGATGAATGTCAGCAAATCTTCTCGACCAACGCTGGCTTTAAGATGGCCAACATACACAAGCGCCCTTTCACTGACTTTGAGTCTCATCTACCGGAGGGGTTTTCTGAGTTGTTCCACTCACGCTGGCTGACTGTGGACACATCAACACTAGACAACGGTGAGATAGACGATTGTCAGCGTACACGTTTTGATGAGCAAGGACGGATTATCTACCCTGAGAACTTCAACAACGCTTTCATGGAGCACCGCCACTACAACTGGGACATTGTTTTATTAACGCCCGACTTCGCCCAAGTCCCTAAAGAGCTCAAAGGCGTGGCCGAGCTGGCCAAACAGCACAAAGGGAAAGACGGGATCTTTTTCTCTAACCGTAAGCCTCGAATCTTAGAGCATGACCCAACACGAACTGTGACCAAACCAAGCAAAGACGATGTGGTTTACAACCTCAAGGTTCCGCTTGATGTTCACCTGCTCTACGCCTCTACCGTTACGGGACAAATCACCAAAGCGGGTCTTGGAAAGAACATCTTTCTAAACCCTAAATTCTTAGCCGCTATGGCTCTGGTCGTGCTTTCATTTGGGTATATCACTTATGCAATTATTAATATGGTTTCTGGTTCTGAGGCGTCAACTGAAACAGGAACGCAGCCTTATCAAGCTACGCAGCAAAATCCGGTATCGTCTCCACAAGGTCAAGCTCATCATAACCAAGGTTCTGCGGGTCATCCTGTCGTGGGTTCTGGTCGTTCTAACTGTACGGGTACTGATTGCGGGACTCGGCCTTATCATGACATAGGCACCGTTCCGGCTTGGTTCCCACTATCCAACTCCGAAAGCATCTATGTGTCTGCGGTTGAGCGTTGGCACAAACCAAACTCAATTCGAGTGAGTGTCCATTTTGAGGTGGTAACACCGAGAGGTGTTAGCTATCTCGATGACTCGTTTCTTAAAAAGCTAGGTATTCAAATGGATTATCTAGACGACTGCCTTGTCCAGCTGTCTAGCGGTGAAT
>NZ_JAHGAD010000122.1:0-5685 GCF_030248375.1 Vibrio sp. B181a
TCGCTAAGGCAGCATAGTCTTCAGGAAGCAAACTTCAACAGAGTAAGCTTCGCTAGATAAGGCCCTGCCGACCAATTTCAAACATTCATAAGAAAGCCCAGTGACTTCACTGGGCTTTCTTTTTATCTGTGTTTTTTGGGTCGGCCAACCACGAGCACCCCACAATGAATCTCCCACGTGACTATAAAGCCCCTTCAACTCATCCTTCGTTGGACGGTGCCAGTCATTTTTACCCGCAAAATTCAATGAGCCCAACTTTTGACACCAACGGTCAAACTGCCCATCAACACCAGCATTCTCATCGTCTCCCTCATTGGGGTTGATAACACCATTACCATCCTGGCGAAATCGTGCAAACTCACCGCCGGTAGGGCCAAATGAGCCCGTTTCGGTGTAAGTGGTAGCGTAAGTATCTCCGCTGTTTGTATCGGAATCTGCTGTTGGGTCATCATCTGGCCCTTTGTAATCAAGTGCATCCATCACTGCGATACTCGGCGTACTGGTAAACCAATTACCCGCCGAGTCTGATGCAACTTTTAAGCAGACGCCTACTGCATTGGTTTGGTCGATATCATCAATATTATCTAAGTCGGTAGCACCTGAACCACATACTTTTAATACAAATACCGTCACAACACTAGAATTACTATTCCCTGCGCCATCCGTTGCCGTTACCTTAACAACGCCAGTAGAAGTTGAACTGGTCACCGTACCTGTATCAGTCACAGTCACACCGTACGTGTCCGTTTCACCCTCAGCAGGCTCAACCGACCACGTCACCGACTCCGTTACATCCAATGGCTCTTTGCCATAAGAGTAGTAGGCATAAGCTTTCAGCTCCGTGCTTTCTTCCGTGCCGATGGTCACCTCTGGTGGCGTCACAATAATCCCTTTAACTTCAGGTTTTAACACCGTCACCGTCGATGTCGCCGGCGTAGCATAGTCACCAAAGCTTGCTGCATCATTTGGCGTCGCGGTAAGCGTAACACTGTCATTACCGCTTTCTAAGAACGTCACTGTCTTGGCAATCTCGTCAATGTTGACCGTCGAGTCATCTGACGTCCAGTCCACTTTGTCGGTCGCATCAAACAACTCACCGTTGGCTTGTACCGCTTCCGCCCTCAGACGGTAAGGTACACCAACCACAACCGTACTGCCATCTAGCGGCTCTACCACCAAGTTTGTGATGTCCGCTGGCACCGTGGTAAAGGTTTCTTCTTTGCTTAGGTCATTACCGCCCACATCTGGGAACGCGCCTGCGTTTAGGCTCGCCGTGACGGTTACATTGACATCGGCGTCCTTGCTCTCGACCGTGTACGTGCCATCGGGATTAACGCTACCTGACACTCCTACTTTTGGCGTGACATCCCATGATACTTGGTCTTCATTCAGTTTTGCGTTCGCTCCAGTATCTGCAACCGCAAACGCCTCAAACGTCTGGCTAAACCCAACCGGTAATGTCACAATATCTGGACTGATAGTCATATTGATAATGGTCGCATTATCAACCGTGATAAGCCCTGATGTACCGGTAATGCCTGAGGAGGTGGCTTTCACACTGCCTGAGCCCGCTTTAACGGCCTTTAAAGTATCAACATGACCATCAAGGTCATTGTCAACCAAGTCAAAGGCATCCGTCGTCGCAGGGTCTTTACTCCACTCCACTGTGTCGTTACTCAGCACAGCAGCACTGTCGTCGTTATAGCGACCAAGCGCACTCAACGCCACCTTCTGCCCCGGTATCAGCGTTAAATTCTCCGGCAGTTGAACCTCAATGGATTCCAGCGTTTTCGCCACCACCGCAATGTTGGCACTCTGGGTCGGAGTTTGACCATCCACAGTGTCTTCTGCTGTCACGTTGTTCATCGTCGCCGTTAGGGTTGCGCTCCCTGCACTCGGACCTGCCGTTACCGTTCCCGTATCAGGGTCGAGCGTTGAACCCGTGCCATTCTCCTCCAATGTAAATGTCACCTGGCCAGAACGCAGCAGCGTCGCGTTGCCCTCAACATCAATGCTGTACGCCTCAAACGTTTGACTCTGACCCGACGCAAGCTCTGCCTCTTTCGGAGAAAGCACCAGCGAGGAAATTAACTTAGCTGGCGTCACGGCAAAGGCCTCACTCGTGGTAATATCATCCCCAACACCCAATGACTTGGTGGCGGTTAACGTCACATTACCTGGCTCTGGCGCATAAAAAACACCGTCAGGAGTGATAACTGGGGTATCGGCGGCGGCGCCATCCCACTGGGTCACCACCACCGATAAGTCCGCATCATCAAACGCCAACTTCTCCGAGGTGCCATCGTCATACACCATGGTCACCGTCAATTGCTGTGGCAGTCCAGCGCTGTAACCTGATGCTGGAGACAGCGAAAGTGACGTCGGTATTTTATTGTTCACCGTCACTTCTGTGGGGGGCGTCGTGTCCACCCCTTCAAATGTCCCGCTCACGGTCAGCGTTTCTGGCTCTCCCGTCACTAATAGCCCCGGAGTCGTATTAGAGAAAGACGCCAAAGCCCCATCACTGGTATTCCAGTGCATGCTCGGGTTATCAGTTACATTTTCTTGAAAACCGTCCGAGTACGTCAAACGCGCTTCCATCTGCAGGTTGTTACCATAAGCCACGGTCGTCGCGGTTGATGGTGAAATCGACAGCATGGTTGCTGTCGCATCTAGGAGTTTGACATCGTACGTGTCTTTCAGCGCCCCGTTTGTCGCCGTAATGGTCACCGTTCCCGCTGTTGAATAATCAAGCGAAGGGTCATATCCACCCGGCGGAGTTGCAATCAGAGTGTTGCCTTCCATGTGGGCATAAGTGTCATCATTTAGCGCCCATGTTGTGCTGCCGGTTAGGTCAGCAAGGCTGCCATCGCTGCCTACTGATACAAACTTAAGGTGCATAGATGCCCCTCTTCGTAAGCGGTCTTCCGTGCCAACAATCCCCGCCTTAGCATCAACCTGTTCAAAAACGTTAAACGAAAATGCGCCAGCCTCAGCGGCGTTCTTTAAGGTTGCCGTGACCTCACCAACGCCAGCCTTCAGTCCTTTTGTATAAGCACTGTCGCCTTTTTCCTCTACCATTACGACGCCTGAATCCGCCACCGGAGACCAAATTACGTCTTGATTATTGAGGGGCTGTGTTGTGTTGTTCGACATCGTAGCAATGGCCACCACTTCACGACTCGCGCCTACCGCAAGGTCAGTGTTCCATACCTCCCCGTCCACCGGTTGAACCTCCACGCGGCTCACCGTTAAATCTGAGACGTTTAATGTCGCTTCGTCACTAAACGTTTGTCCTCCCGCACTGCCTGATACCGAAATTGGCAGCGACTGACCCACCGATCCTGCGCTCGGCGTGGCTAACCCCTGCTCAATGCTTTGGTCACCCATCGTCCATGACACCACGTCGTCTGACGTGACGTCCAGCACTCGGTTATCCGACAGCACTGCGCTTGCATAAAACTGCTCACTTAACCCTGCAGGTATCGTCGCCTGCGTCGGCGTAACCTTGAGGGCCACAACGGTCGCTTCAGAGACGGTTAAGGTGACCGTGTCACTCTCAATATCCCCCATCACGGCCTTGATTGTCGTGCTGGCACCCGGGCTTACCGAGCTGGCTTTAAAACGCTGCTCGTTGTCGTTCGTCAAGCCATTTTCTGTAAAGTTCGTATTGTCTAACACCCAGCTGACGTCTGAAGAGATATTCTTCTTAGAGTCATCGTCATACGTTGCCGTTGCTATTACGCGTCCATTCAAACCCACAGGCACCGACGCTTCACCGGTCATCTCTAGGGCAATGGAGACCACTTCAGGCACATCTCCGCCTCCTGAATCAGGAAACGATTCCCTTTCGTTACACCCACTGAGCGCAAGCAAAGTTAATACACACAACATGGCAGAGCGCCATGTCGACATCATTCTGTTCATAATTGCCCCTTAATGGATAACCAAAAATATGTAAGCGGTCGTTGTTGGCAAGCGCTTTTTTTCATTGAATTTCTCGTATTAATTATAGTCAAAAGACTGAAAGGAAACGCCTTGCTTGTTAATTAACAACCAAAGCATGACTCTTTATTCCTGTATACGGCATCGAAATGCGCTGCCCTAACAACAGCGATTGAAGCTCGCGAACAAACGCATCAGGCGCATCCTTTACCGTTACCTTATCGATTGAGCCTTGCGTAAAATGCAAGGTCACACGAAGGGTTTGTTTGCGTAACTGATAAGCCATAACAAGCTGACGTACGTCTTTGTTGAAGTCATTAAACAAGCCCGCTACGGCTTGGTCGACTTGCCCAGATTCACTAGCCCTCTCACGATTTAGTAAACTACTTGAACTACGCTCTTGCCGAGCAGAAGAAGCCTCAGCAAGTTTACGCTGCGATTTCACCATGGCGTCTTCCACTACCTGTTGGCTTTTAACTTCGTAAGTCGGCAGGCTACGAGCCGATACTGATGCCTTCTGCAGCTCTGAGGTAAGGTCCAAATTAGATGAAGGGTTAACTGCCACTTCTACGTTTGTACTCAAAGCAGAACCAAACATCGCATTCAGTGCTTGAGCATCACTATTATTGGCTTGACTGCCCGCCGGTTGTGCAGGCTCTGGTGTTACCTTTGGCTCTGGTGCCACCTCTGGCTCTGGTGTTACCTCTGGCTCTGGTGCCACCTCTGGCTCTGGTGCCACCTCAGGCTCTGGTGCCACCTCTGGCTCTGGTGCCACCTCTGGCTCTGGTGCTAACACAAACGTCACAGCCTTCTTATCTGTATCAACAAGTTGAGTGTCTGGCACCACAAATTCAGCCAAACGCCCGCCAAACAGCGCTAAACCAATAGAAAACAACCCCATAAGGAGCAGTAAAAAGGCGTTCTCACGCTGCTCACTATAAAGTAGTGACATTTTTATTCCTTACTTTTGAGTGACCACAAGGTAGACGTTTTCAAACCCCAAGTTTCTGCCTAACTCTACAAATTGATTAACAAAAGGATAAGGCATCTCAGGGGGAGCTTCGATTGCCAACAGGCGACAATGCCCCTCCGTTACCTGACAATACTTGCGTATCACAGTTGATAGCCCATCGACGCCGTCAGAGACTGAAATTTCTTGCCCAGCAAAGTAAGCTCGCGATTGTGAAGGTAACTCCAACACTTGAACGTTGAGTGCTTCTTTTAATTCATCAGCCGCCTGTGCCGATAGGGGCAAGTTGTCAATATGAGGACCAACATTAACCGTTTGCTCTTCATGTACGTTGAACAATAAAAAAAACACCAATACCGTAAAAATGTCCATCAGAGCCACCAAGTTTAAAGCGGAGCCCCTTTTCTCTTGTCGACTGGCCGTCAACGTTTGAAACGAAATACTCATGGTTGTTGCATCTCCTTTACGTCCATCGATATCGATGAAAACACCTCATCATAAGGCGCAAGAAGGTCAAATAACCCAACTACATCTTGATACGAGTATGATGCCTCTAGCGAAATGGACAATGGTGCTGATCCACTCAGGCCATGCAGGTGCGCTGTAAGAGCCGAAATTAGTGACGCTCTGTCTGCGACCTCATGACGAAACAAAGTCTTATCAGCTTGCAATAAAATAAGCTCCTGACTCGTCACTCGCAAAAGATAGGGTGCAACCGTCCTTGGCTCCGCAGAAGAGGAAACAACAGGGTCTGGTTGTGCGTATACATC
>NZ_JAHGAD010000123.1:0-3138 GCF_030248375.1 Vibrio sp. B181a
CTATAGAAGTTTTCTAGAAGCGAACCAAGCAGTAACGGATTATCTGGTTGGGTATTACAACCAGCATCGTCCCCATCAATATAATGGTGGATTAACACCAAATGAATCAGAACGACAGTTCTGGTTTCCTCATAAAACCGTGGCCAGTTTTACTTGACCACTACAAACTGAACGACGGTATGGAATCAATGTTCATCATGGTTGCTTCTTGGAATATAGCAGTAATTGTCACCAGCGTTTCGACGGTATTATTGCTAATCCACCTTTTAAACATGTACGTAAGCACATGGCTGCTAAAGAGAAATTGCTAAAACCAGATGGTGTTATCATTGCTCTTGTTCCGAGTACATTTCATGGTGAAGGGTATGAGGACTTAGAAGATTTGCCAATGAATCTTTTTCCAACAGCGAAGGTGAATACCAAACTGGTAGCCTTTCAATCCTAAAAAAACTGCCTTCGGGCAGTTTTTTTTTATCTCGATATTTTTATGAACAATGGTTGTTAAGTATGAACGGTTAGCGCACACTTTATCTTTGATAAAGATAATTGAGAATTTCAATGTGTAAAGAGAAAGAACCCCTCGACTTTTCTGAATATTGTCGTGCGCAAAGAGGGATGGATGCACAAGATATTTCCTTACTATCAGGAGTTCCAAGGAGAACTTTATATGATTGGTGGAAATCAAAAAACAAAGTAGTTAGATACATCGTAACAGGAATAGTTGTTAGTGAGGTGGGCAGTGTTGCTATTGCTCAAAGCCCCTCAACATATTGCCGTGAGCAATTAGATATGGACGCAGATGAGGTTGCGGCCTTAGTGGGAGTTCCTAGACGGACTTTCTATGATTGGTGGGGTAAGAGGAATATCGCGGTAATGTGCCTGATTAACGGTATCAAGATTGAACGTTCGAAGATCGAATAAAAGTAACGAGAAAGCTTATACAATATTGCATTGTGTGCGATATTCGCTCATAATGGGTTTGTTGAACGGAGCTAAGCTAATGACGTTGACGTTATATCCAAATAAGAAAGAACCCAAGGGATGGCGGTTACAGGATAAGGCCCTTAATGTGAATTTGTATTTTCCTGTTTCTAAATACAAAACAATGTCATTGGCAAAAGAAGCTGGAAGAATAGAAGAACTTAAACTTCTTCGTAGGCGCAAACTATTGGCGTTAAAAAGTGAGTTACCTATCAATCAGTTATTTCATGACGATGGACGAGTAAAAGGGGTGAGGGTTGCTTCCAGAACGATAAACGGAGTAACTGTACCAATCTTGATTGCACAGCTAACCTGTAATGGTAGTTTGTACAGGCAATTGGTAAAGGAATAGTGAGTTTCAGTATGAGCAATGAAAAAGGGTTTAACGGCCTATCGTTATTGTGGCAATTGGTTTGCTCTATATTGAGCATATTTGTTGTAGTCTCAGAAGCCTCTGAAAAAGCGAATGGCTCACAAAAGAGTAGCCATCTACGTTTTGATGATAACCAATCTGATGACCAATACTTTGATGATGCAGGAATGGAGTATCATCGAGGACTTGATGGAAAGCTTCGTAATAACGCAGAACAAAAAGCATACGAAAGGAATGACTCGCATCTCTGGTGATTAAGCGGGATTGGTGATTGCTGAACATATAGGTATTTGTAACTCTCTGATCTGATTTAAACATCCCCGTTGGGATACAGATTAGAGAAAAGTTATGAATACAATTACGATAAATGTTTCATGTGAAAGAGTTAACTCTGTTCAGAAAATTGGTGAACGACAAATACCATCAGGTAATGGTACGGCTGTCCAGCCTTCAGTTAAGCTGCTACTTTTGCTCAACGTAGATAGTAATGAAGCTAAATTTTTGTTTGGTTCAGGTTTGGAAAATATGATTTTCAAATACCCATCGGGTGCAAACTTGAGTGAATGGGTTGAAAAGGTTCTATCTGCACACTTCCAAGGTTTTGGTGGACTTATTAGGATTGACTCTTTGAACGAAAAAGATCGACAACAAGGTTACAGAATCGTTGTTTCGAAAAGATAAAAGGCCATGGGCCTTTTTTTTTGGTTTTTTTAAGTAAGCGGGTAGATTGGTTGTGCCTCTTTTGCCTATCTGCGAACCTTGCAATGACTTTGAACATCCCCGTTGGGATAGAGATATTAAGGACCATACAATGCATAGTTTAATGGTGCGAGTTACCGCAAAAACTCCTGAACTTGTTATTCAACACGCAAAAGCGTTATTGGACAGTTCAATTTCTGCAATTCCTGAGATTGATGGACGTAGGTTTCAATATAACTCAGAGCTAAAAGAAGCAAAATTGCTACTTTTTCTCAATAGAGATAATAATGAAGCTGAGTTTGCGTTTGCACAAGGAATGGAGGGCGTAAAGTTAGTTTATGATGCACAAACGGAAACGGAATTGTTTGTATGGATTGAACGACTATTGAAACTAAATGTGAATTCGTTCAGTCATGTCGTTGATTTTACGAAAGTCACGAAACAAGGTGCGATTGAAACTTACCACATAAAAGCGCGTTTTCTTTAACTTAAACTACATCGCTAATTTAATAAAAGCTCCTTCATGAAGGAGCTTTTTTATTGCTGCGGGATTTGGTGTGTTCGCACTGCGAACGGGGTGTTAAGGTTTCGAAGTCATTAAGTAGGCGTACCTACAAGGAGTTATTATGAATTGGAATGAAACTGAAGATGATGCTGTAATCAATCTAACGAATAAGTTAGCAAGTGAAAGGAAAGGGCCGCAACTACTGCGGAATGGACAAACTGGGGCGTTTTTTGAGCTGCTAGGTTATCCAATCAAAAGTGTTGTTCAAGCTCTAGAGATAGATGCCAAGCTAGAAAAGTTTAGACAAGGAAGAGGTTGGAAAACGGGGTGGCGCACAATAATGAGTCTGCCCATGCTGAATCACCGTATTCCAAAGTTTGAGAGTAACACTGGACGAATTAACTGTCCTATTTCTGGGAAAGAGTTAAGAAACTTCAGTGGAGTATGTTGCTTAGATAAGGCGGAAAACTACTATTACACGTGGTTAGACGGAGGTGTTCGCTTTTGGAGAGTTGCATCAGTTCAGGAGCTTTCTATTGAATACAGACGAAGCTAAATGCTATTGAGCGACAATTAGCCT
>NZ_JAHGAD010000124.1:0-24705 GCF_030248375.1 Vibrio sp. B181a
TATCCGAACGGCATTACTCGCCTCTGGCGGGGGCTTTTTGTTTCTCCCCCCTTCCTCTTCTCCCTTATTTGTTCTGTGAACAAAAATTCAGCAATTATTTGTAAATTGCCTCATCTCCGCCAATAGTTAACATAATGTTAAGTGCACTTTTCGATGCATATAACGTAAAGAAATATGATGCAGGCTCACGTGGCTAAAAGAGTCATGAAAAACGTCAGCCGAACATCTTTTATGGCCTAGGTGCCACCGTGGGACTAAATCAAGGAGGAGTTATGCCTCGTACCGTGAATCCATCCGACTTCCAAAATAAACGAAAGGAAGTCCCAGATAACGAATACGCCAGAACCATTCCATGCAACACTGTGAATCTTTCTGCACCCTTTCATTGGCTCGCACTGGGTCTGCACGACTTCGTTCGCATGCCTATTATTAGTGCCTTTTACGGCATCTGTTTTATGGCGGCCGCGATCGGCATTGTGTTGCTGGTGCAATGGCAAGGCACACACTTGGTAGTGATGCCAAGTCTAATTGTCTACATGCTAATCGGCCCATTCCTAGCACTCGGCTTATATGACGCAAGTTGGGAGAGAGAGCGCGGACACAAACCAAGCTTGTTCCATTCAATGAAAGCCATTGGGCGCAACTCCACCTCCCAATGGGCATTCGCCGTTATGCTCGCAGTGTGTATGATTTTCTGGATGCGAATCGCCGCACTACTTCACGCTCTATACCCTTCTGTGCAAGGTGCTCCACTTACTGAATTCCTACCATTTTTGGTTATAGGTTCTCTAGTCGGTTTTGTCTTGGCATGTGTGGTGTTCAGCATTTCTGCTTTCTCAATTCCACTTATGATGGAACGTCGCGTTGATATGATGACCGCCGTTTTCACCAGCTTCAACGCTGTAAAATCCAACATTCCTGCGATGATCGTATGGGCAGCCATTATTTGTGGCGGCATCTTAATTGGCTTTGCGACATACGGTATTGGTATGCTCTTCACTATGCCAATCCTAGGTTACGGTACATGGCATGCGTACCACGCGACTGTTAAGAAAAAACACACGCCTTAGAAAACTGATGCTATGATCCAGCCCTCGCCAATGCGGGGGCTTTTTTATTGAGTAAATGGGGTGAATCGTGGATATAGAACTGAGCTACAAAGCCAAGCAAGTGATGGCCGATTGCATCGCCATGGCAGAACAAGCTTTCCAACGTTCTTTCCCCATTCCATCCCTGACTTTCAATGTACGTGGCAAAGCCGCAGGAAAAGCCTACTTACAGCTGAATGAGGTTCGATTGAATCCAAAACTCTTTAAAGAAAACCCTCAAGCCTTTCTTGAAGAAGTGCTCCCACATGAAGTCGCGCATCTCATTACTTATCAAGTCTACGGTCGAGTTCGCCCGCACGGAAAGGAGTGGCAAGGCGTAATGGAAGCCGTGTTCAAAGTCCCAGCCAAAACCACTCACAGCTTCGATGTGGCCTCTGTGCAAGGTAAAACCTTTGAATACCAATGTAGCTGTATGACCTACCCGTTATCGATTCGTCGCCATAACAAAGTTCTTCGCAAAGAAGCGGTGTATTCATGCCAAAAATGCCGCCAACCACTTAGCTTTACTGGCACGCAGCTCTCCTAAAGCCACGAGCATCCACTTTTCTGTTCCAGAAAGAGAGACATTCGAACTCAAAGCACTGCTTTTCTAGTTCTACTGTTAACTTACTCATCACTAAAGCCCATTTATGCGTGTTAGAATGAATAAAGTCATACTTTATAAAGACTTTAATCATGAAATACCTGTTCTCTTTATTCCTACTTGTGCTTTCTAGTGCGGCAATGGCTGCACCTCCAAGCTCTTTCTCTGCGGCTAAGCGTGAAGCGGTAAAAATTTACGCCGATCACCCAACCAGCTTCTACTGTGGTTGTGACATCAAATGGCAAGGTAAGAAAGGCGTACCGGATCTTGCTTCATGCGGCTACCAAGTTCGTAAGCAAGAAAAGCGCGCATCACGCATCGAATGGGAGCACGTTGTCCCAGCATGGCAATTCGGCCACCAGCGTCAGTGTTGGCAAAATGGTGGACGCAAAAACTGCACAAGAAACGACAAAGTTTTCAAATCAATGGAAGCTGATCTCCACAACCTGACTCCGGCTATCGGTGAGGTAAACGGCGACCGTTCAAACTACAACTTCAGTCAGTGGAACGGTATGGACGGCGTAAGCTACGGTCGTTGTGAAATGCAAGTTAACTTTAAGCAGCGTAAAGTCATGCCGCCCGATCGCGCGCGTGGTTCAATTGCACGTACTTACCTCTACATGAGTAAAGAGTACGGCTTCAAACTTTCGAAACAACAAACTCAGTTAATGAGTGCTTGGAACAAAACCTACCCTGTAGACAAGTGGGAATGTGAGCGTGATGAGCGCATTGCTAAGATTCAAGGCAACCACAACCCATTCGTTCAAGAGGCTTGTCGCGCACTGTAATTCTTCCTGCAATTATCGCGATACACCTCCGTAGTTTGAGGCGTTGTCATTTACTGCAATGGAAACGCCTCTTGCCCCTTGTTTTTTCGGTGGAAAGCATCCATGTTAGTGTCTAAACACTCGCGTATGCAGGAAATCGAAACACTATGCGTATCCCTCGAATTTATCATCCAGAAACCATTCAACAACTTGGCATCATTGCTCTGAGCGACGATGCTGCCGGCCATATTGGTCGCGTGCTGCGCATGAAAGAAGGGCAAGAAGTTCTACTCTTTGACGGCAGCGGCGCAGAATTCCCAGCAGTCATCAGCGAAGTCAGCAAAAAGAATGTGATGGTTGAGATCTCTGAACGCGTAGAAAGCAGCATTGAATCACCACTTGACCTTCATCTTGGTCAGGTCATTTCGCGTGGCGACAAGATGGAATTCACCATCCAAAAATCCGTAGAGCTTGGCGTTAATACGATTACACCGCTGATCTCTGAACGTTGTGGTGTGAAGCTAGACCAAAAACGTTTTGAGAAAAAACTGGCTCAGTGGCAAAAGATTGCGATCAGTGCGTGTGAACAGTGTGGTCGCAACGTAGTACCTGAAATTCGCCCTATCATGAGCCTAGAAGAGTGGTGCCAAGAAGAGTACGACGGCTTGAAGCTGAACCTTCATCCACGCGCGAAATACTCGATCAACACCCTGCCAACACCTGTTGAAAAAGTTCGTCTATTGATCGGCCCTGAAGGCGGTCTATCCTCTGACGAAATCGACATGACTCGCGAATACCAATTTGAAGAGACGCTACTCGGTCCTCGCGTTTTGCGCACCGAAACAGCGGCTCTGACAGCAATTACAGCTTTACAAGTTCGTTTCGGCGATCTTGGTTAAAACGGAGAAAAATAATGATCAAACTCGGTATCGTAATGGACCCAATCTCGTCCATTAACATCAAAAAAGACTCTAGCTTTGCCATGATGCTTGAAGCGCAACGCCGCGGCTACGACATCCACTACATGGAAATGAACGATCTGCACCTAGACCAAGGTAAAGCAATCGCAGACACTAAAGTGGTTGAGCTTAAAGAAGATCCAAACGGCTGGTACGAATTCAAATCAGAGCAGACTATCGAACTGTCTGAGCTTGATGCTGTACTGATGCGTAAAGATCCTCCGTTCGACACTGAGTACATCTACGCAACTTACATCCTTGAGCGTGCTGAAGAGCAAGGCGCACTGATCGTGAACAAGCCACAAAGCCTACGCGACTGTAACGAGAAACTGTTCACCGCTTGGTTCCCAGAGCTGACGCCAACCACTATCGTGACGCGTAAAGCAGAGAAGATTAAAGCTTTCCGTGAAGAGCATGGCGATGTGATCCTAAAGCCACTTGATGGTATGGGCGGCGCATCTATCTTCCGTGTAAAAGAGAACGATCCAAACGTATCAGTGATCATTGAGACGTTGACGAACCACGGCCAAAACTACGCAATGGCGCAAACGTTCGTGCCAGACATTAGCAACGGTGACAAGCGCATCCTAGTGGTTGATGGTGAGCCGATGCCTTACTGCCTTGCTCGTATCCCAGCAAAAGGTGAAACGCGTGGAAACCTAGCGGCAGGCGGCACGGGTGAAGCTCGTCCACTAAGTGAAACTGATATGAAGATCGCACAAGCTGTGGCACCAACACTAAAAGAAAAAGGTCTTATCTTTGTGGGTCTTGACGTGATTGGCGACAAGCTAACGGAAATCAACGTAACCAGCCCAACCTGTATTCGTGAAATTGAAGCTGCTTTTGATATTTCTATCACAGGTAAGCTAATGGACGCGATTGAGCGCCGAGTGAAAGGCGAATAACTCAAACTGTATTACAGTTAATAAAGAGCGTTGTGGATTAACTTAAGCAAACTCATGCACATACTCGTAGGGGTAAAAGCATGATGTTTGCTTAAGTGTTTTTAATAGCCTTATAAGGTCGAGATGAGAATGAACCTCACAAACCATTTCTTAGTTGCCATGCCGGGAATGAAAGATCCCTACTTCCAGAATAGCGTTATCTACGTCTGTGAACATAACGAAGAAGGCGCTATGGGGTTGATGATCAACGCACCTGTCGACATCACGGTAGGCAGCATGCTCAATCAAGTCGAAGTACAACCCGTGCACCCTCGCCTGTTTGAAGCAAGCTTGGATAGACCGGTATACAACGGCGGTCCTGTTTCTGAAGATCGTGGCTTTATCCTGCACAAACCAAAAGACTACTACGAATCAAGTATTCAAATGACCGACGAACTGACGGTAACTACGTCTAAAGACATCTTGTCAGTACTGGGGACAGAGGCTGAACCAAGTGATTATTTAGTTGCACTGGGATATTCAGGCTGGAGTGCGGGTCAATTAGAAACCGAGCTGGCTGAAAACTCTTGGCTGACCATCGAAGCAACACCAGAGATCATTTTCGATACACCGATTATCGATCGCTGGAAAAAAGCAGTCGAAAAGCTTGGCATCGATCCGAGTCAACTGTCCGCGGATGCTGGCCACGCTTAAAGGCGTACACAACCACTACTTTCATTTATTTAGATTCGAGACTCCTTATGTCACGTACAATCATGGCCTTCGATTTCGGCACCAAGAGCATTGGTAGTGCCATCGGGCAAGAAGTCACAGGCACAGCCTCACCGCTAAAAGCATTCAAAGCGAATGACGGCATTCCAAACTGGGATGATATCGAAAAGCAAATTAAAGAGTGGCAACCAGACCTACTAGTGGTGGGTTTGCCGACAGACTTACATGGTAAAGACCTAGAGACCATCACGCCGCGAGCGAAGAAGTTCGCCAACCGTCTGCATGGTCGTTACGGTTTACCTGTTGAATTGCATGATGAACGCCTATCAACGGCAGAAGCACGTGCAGAACTGTTCAGTATGGGTGGCTACAAGGCGCTATCAAAAGGCAATATCGACTGCCAATCCGCGGTGGTGATTCTTGAGAGCTGGTTTGAAAGCCTTTGGGGTGAGTAGACATTTCAGGCACAAATAAAAAAAGGTTGGCTTCTGCCAACCTTTTTCGTTTCTGGAATAGATTAATCCATATCGATCTTAACGTTCGCCAGCGTGCCAGTAGAGAAGGCTTCACCACGTTGCGTCTTCAACATTAAACGTAGATCGTTGGCTGAATCTGCACTGTGCAATGCATCCTCTTCGCTGATCTTACCTTGCATCACCAACTTGTAGAGCGATTGGTCGAAGGTCAACATCCCGAACTCGTTAGAGCGAGCCATGGTCGATTTCAATTCATGCAGATCACCTCGACGGATCAGATCAGAAACACGTGGACTGTTTAATAAGATCTCAAACACGCCATGACGCCCCTGACCGTTCTTATCACGGATCAACTGCTGACCCACCACACCTTTTAAGTTCATCGACAGATCAAATAAGAACTGATCTTTCTGATCTTTCGGCACTAGGTGCAAAATACGCTCCAGCGCTTGGTTTGCGTTGTTGGCGTGCAGTGTCGCCATACACAAGTGACCAGTCTCAGCAAAGGTCATCGCGTATTCCATCGTTTCTCGGCTACGGATCTCACCAATCAAAATCATGTCTGGCGCCTGACGTAACGAGTTTTTCAACGCCACTTCATAGCTGTCGGTGTCTAGGCCAACTTCACGCTGTGTCACGATGCAACGCTTGTGCTCGTGCACAAATTCAATCGGGTCTTCTACCGTCAGGATATGACCCGTTTTGTTGTTGTTGCGATAACCCGTCATCGCCGCCATAGTGGTCGACTTACCAGAACCAGTGGCACCAACCACCAGCACTAAGCCACGCTTGGCAATAGCAAGGTCTTGCAGTACCAAAGGTAACTTAAGTTGCTCAAACGTCGGAATATTGGTTTCAATACGACGAATAACGGCTCCCGGTAATTCACGTTGGAAAAAGGCACTGACACGGAAACGACCGCAATCACGGACAATGGCAAAGTTAGACTCACGGCTTTTACGAAACTCCTGGCGTCGCTCTGGTTCCATGGCACTGTCGAGTAACAAGGCGACATCATTTTCAGTCAGCTTATCGCCTTGCGGGCGCAATTCGCCATCCACACGAAACAAAATCGGAGCACCGACAGTGATGTAGAGATCCGACGCTTTTAACGCCAACATGCCTTCGAGAAATTTATTCAGATCCATCGTCCGTATTCGCTATTTCCTAAGTAATTCGTTACGAGAATTGCTGCGCTTCAATTTCAACTTTCTTATCCACTTCTTCACGCGATACCATGCCTTGCGCCATCAATTGACGAGCATTCTGCTCCATGGTCTGCATACCATGCGCCGCACCAGTCTGAATGATCGAATACATCTGCGCGACTTTGTCTTCACGAATAAGGTTACGGATCGCAGGCGTAGCCATCATGATTTCGTGACACGCGATTCGACCGCCGCCGTTACGTTTCAGAAGTTTTTGCGCGATAACCGAACGCAATGATTCAGACAGCATCGAACGCACCATGTCTTTGTCGCTACCAGGGAAGACGTCAATAATACGGTCGATGGTTTTCGCTGCCGAGCTAGTGTGCAGCGTACCGAAAACAAGGTGACCCGTTTCAGCAGCCGTCAGCGCCAAACTGATGGTTTCTTTATCACGCATCTCACCAACTAGAATCACATCCGGATCTTCACGCAGCGCGCTACGCAGCGCGTTTTGGAAGCTGTGTGTATCACGGTGTACTTCACGTTGGTTGATCAGACACTTATTGTTGGTGTGAACAAATTCAATCGGATCTTCAATTGTTAGGACGTGCTTATTGTGATTACGGTTAATGTAGTCAACAATGGCAGCCAAGGTAGTCGATTTACCAGAACCCGTTGGGCCAGTAACCAGTACCAAACCTTTTTCCGCATTGGCGATTTTTCTGAAGATCTCAGGAGCTTCTAACTCTTCCAATGTTGGAATGCTACTTGGGATAGTACGGAACACCGCCGCACAACCGCGAGATTGGTTGAAAGCGTTGACACGAAAACGGCCAACGTTATGCAATTCAAATGAAAAGTCGACTTCGAGTTTTTCTTCGAACTCACTGCGCTGCGCATCGTTCATGATTTCAAAAACCAAACGGTGCACTTCTTGGTGTGTAAACGCTGGAATGCCCAGTTTTCTTACATCACCATCAATACGAACCATTGGTGGTACACCTGCAGAAAGATGTAGATCCGAAGCATTATGTTTTACACTAAAATCCAGTAACTCAGTGATATCCATTTAAAATCCTTAAGTCTAAAGTACAGCTATGAGTAGTATTCAACAAAACATTGAACATATCACCTCTCAAATTCGACACGACGAACAAAAGTGCGGTCGTTCTCCAGAGTCAGTGCAACTTCTAGCAGTAAGCAAAACTAAACCTGTCGAGGCAATTCTCGAAGCTTACCAAGCTGGCCAAGAGGCGTTTGGTGAAAACTACGTCCAAGAGGGCGTCAGTAAAGTTCAGCACTTTGCCGAGCATTATCCAGATAATCGAATCGAATGGCACTTCATTGGTCCAATTCAATCCAATAAATCACGCCCTGTTGCTGAACATTTCGATTGGGTTCACACCATCGATCGCGCTAAGATCGCTCAGCGCCTCAATGACCAACGCCCAAGCGAGCTAAAACCGCTACAAGTTCTGATTCAAGTTAATACCAGTGGTGAAGAATCAAAATCTGGCGTCGCCGATGCAGAAATATTCGAGCTGGCTGAGTTGATTTCTCGCCTGCCAAACCTCACGTTAAGAGGGTTGATGTCGATTCCTGCCAACGTGCCAGATTACGAATCACAACTTCGCGCATTCAAACAACTTGAGGAGCTAAAGCAAAAGCTAGCTCAGCAATACCCAGATGTCGACACGCTGTCCATGGGGATGAGCGGTGACATGGATGCAGCCATCGAAGCAGGTAGCACCATGGTGCGCATCGGCACGGCGATTTTTGGCACGCGCGACTACAGCAAACAGCAATAAAAGCGACTCGTTGTTAGACACTGTGAATTTGAGTCTGACCGCCTTTCTTTAGGCAGTCAGAGCAAAGTGGTGCAATTATACACCTGAGCGCACAACAAATTGTAAGAATTTATATTTGGAAATCAGACATATGGAACATAAAAAGATTGCCTTTATCGGCGCAGGAAACATGGTGCGTGCGATTGTTTCTGGTCTTGTAGCAAATGGCTACCCAGCACAGAACATCATTGCAACTGCCCCATCAGAGACGCGTCGCCAACCTCTTGAGCAAGACTTTGGCATCCGTACCACCAGCGATAACATCGCAGCCGCGACAGAAGCGGATGTTGTGGTATTGTCTGTGAAACCACAAATGATGGAAGACGTGTGTAAACCACTGCAATCTATCGACTTCAGCAATAAACTGGTTATCTCCATCGCAGCTGGCATCAACTGTTCACGTTTGGATGGCATGCTAGCGACTAAGCTCAACTTGGTTCGCGTGATGCCAAATACACCATCGCAACTTGGTTTGGGCATGAGTGGTCTTTACGCGCCAGAACATGTGCAAGAACAAGATAAAGCCTTCGCGGCAGAGCTAATGCAAGCCTGCGGTAAGGTATGCTGGGTTGAACAAGAATCTGGAATCAACAATGTGATTGCAGCGGCAGGCAGCGCACCGGCTTACTTCTTCCTATTTATGGAAGCGATGCAAGCAGAAGCAATTGCTCAAGGTTTCGATAAAGACACGGCTCGCACGTTAGTTCAACAATCCGCACTTGGTGCAGCAAGTATGGTGGTAGAAAACCCACAAACTGAGCTTTCTACACTGCGCGAGAACGTCACATCAAAAGGTGGCACAACGGCAGAAGCACTACGCACGTTCAACGAGCACCAACTGTCTGATATTGTGGCGAAAGCAATGCAAGCTGCGGTTGCTCGCGCTGAAGAAATGGAAAAACTGTTTTAATGACTTGAGTGATACCCACTCTGTGTCACTCACTTACTTGTTAAGGGTACCTTATGAATTCAATGAGTTTTCTCATCTCAACCCTATTTGACCTGTACATCATGGTCGTCATTTTGCGTATATGGTTGCAAGCTGCTCGTGCAGATTTCTACAACCCATTCTCGCAGTTCATCGTCAAAGCAACCCAACCGGTTGTGGGTCCACTGCGCCGCGTGATCCCATCCATCGGCAGCATCGACCTAGCGACGGTATTGTTCGCTTACGTACTGTGTGTGCTTAAGTTTGTTGCGCTGATCCTGATCGCTTCTAGCGGTTCGGTGTCATTTAGCATGGACTTCCTATTCCTAGGCTTATTGTCTTTGATTAAAGCCGCTGGCGGCTTGTTGTTCTGGGTACTACTGATCCGCGCAATCCTGAGCTGGGTTAGCCAAGGTCGCAGCCCTATCGAATACGTATTCCATCAACTAACTGAACCAATGCTAGCACCAATCCGCCGCATCATCCCTGCAATGGGTGGCTTTGATTTAAGCGTGCTTGTGTTGTTCATCGGCCTACAATTCGCTAACTTCCTAATGGGCGACATGATTGGTCCTATCTGGTATCAACTATAATGTCAGAAGCAGTTTGGCATGATGGCGAGGATGTGGTGCTTCGGCTCTACATCCAACCAAAAGCAAGCCGCGACAAGATCGTCGGCTTGCATGGTGAAGAGCTCAAAATTGCCATCACCGCGCCGCCTGTCGATGGTAAAGCGAATGCGCACTTAACCAAGTTTTTAGCCAAACAATTTAAAGTTGCTAAAGGTTTGGTTCACATAGAAAAAGGTGAACTGGGACGTCATAAACAAATTCGGATAGAATCCCCAGTGCAAATACCTACAGAAATTAAAGCCATCATTTGATGGCTTTTTATTTACGAAATTCGTACCAATAATTAAACGCCCGATTCGAGGAAGTGATAATGAGCAAATGGATTACCGCCCTACTGATCAGCCTGTTGTCTTTACCAAGCATGGCAGGTCAGTTCAAAACCATGAAAGACATCGAGGTCCACTACATCGCGTTTAACTCGACCTTTTTAACCCCAAAGATCGCCCGTAGCTACGACATCAAGCGCAACGGCTACAATGCAGTACTGAACATCAGTGTGCTAGACAGTGCCTCTCTGGGTAAGCCAGCCGTTGAAGCTAAAATCAGTGGTCAGGCGAAGAACCTTATCGGTCAAACGCAAAAGCTCACCTTCCGTGAAGTGAAAGAAGGCGATGCGATTTACTACCTAGCAGAGCTCGGTATTACTAACGAAGAAACTTTTACCTTCGATATTGACGTTAAAGCTGGAAACAAAGGCTCAGGTAAGCTTAAATTCACCCAGAAATTTTATGTCGAAGAGTAATTAGGTTGTGATGATCTAAAAGCTTTTAGAACATCATAACTCTAGAACCAATTTAATCAGGGAGAACACTGCGTTCTCCCTTTATCGCTACAGAAAGAGACGACCATGAAAAAGATAGTGCTAGCAACAGGCAACCAAGGCAAAGTTCGTGAGATGGCAGATCTGCTGTCTGACTTCGGTTTTGAAGTATTGGCGCAAAGTGAATTCAACGTATCTGAAGTAGCAGAAACTGGCACGACTTTCATCGAAAACGCGATCATCAAAGCTCGCCATGCAGCACAAGAAACGGGTCTTCCTGCGATTGCGGACGACTCTGGCTTAGAAGTCGATTTCTTGAAAGGCGCTCCGGGCATTTACTCTGCGCGTTATGCAGGTGAAAAAGCCTCTGACCTAGAGAACCTAGAGAAGCTACTTAAAGCAATGGAAGGCGTACCAGAAGCAGAGCGCACCGCTCGTTTCCACTGCGTATTGGTTTTGATGCGTCACGAGAACGATCCAACCCCTATCGTTTGTCACGGTAAATGGGAAGGTCGCATTCTAACTGAAGCACACGGTGAAAATGGCTTTGGCTACGACCCAGTCTTCTTCGTTCCTGAAGACAACTGCGCGTCTGCCGAACTTGAGCCAGCACGTAAGAAGCAACTCTCTCACCGCGGTAAAGCACTCAAGTCGTTGTTTGCTCAACTGTCTGAGCAAGTGTCTCAGTAATCGCGAGCGAATTAGACCATGTTAACGCCCCCAGCACTGAGCTTGTATGTACACATCCCGTGGTGTGTACAAAAGTGCCCGTATTGCGACTTTAACTCTCACGCACTTAAAGCCGAGATCCCAGAAGAAGAGTACATCAATGCTCTTCTTGAAGATTTGGATACCGACATTGAGAAATACCGTCTTAACGAAGCGCCACGTCCACTGCATTCAATCTTCATTGGTGGTGGTACGCCGAGTTTGATTTCGGCAGAAGGCATCGAGCGTCTGCTTAAGGGCATTGAAGCGCGAATTCCGTTCAAGCCTGAAATCGAAATCACCATGGAAGCCAACCCAGGCACCATCGAAGCTGAGCGTTTTGTTGGCTACCGCAAGGCTGGTGTAACGCGCATTTCTATCGGCGTGCAAAGCTTTGAGCAACAGAAGCTTGAGCGTTTGGGGCGCATTCACGGTCAAGACGAAGCCGTCAATGCTGCTAAGCTGGCACACAAAATCGGTTTGAACAGCTTTAACCTCGATCTCATGCACGGCTTACCAGATCAAAGCATCGAACAAGCCTTAGCAGATTTGGACAAAGCGATTGAGTTGGCGCCGCCGCACTTGTCTTGGTATCAGTTGACCATCGAACCAAATACCATGTTCTACTACAAGCCACCGACTTTGCCAGATGACGATGACTTGTGGGATATCTTCGAACAAGGGCATGAGAAACTCGCAGCGGCGGGTTACGTTCAATACGAGATTTCTGGTTACAGCAAGCCGGGCTATCAGTGTCAGCATAACCTGAACTACTGGCGCTTTGGTGACTACCTTGGCATTGGCTGCGGCTCACACGGCAAGCTGAGCTTTGCTGATGGTCGCATTGTTCGTACCACTAAGGTCAAGCACCCACGTGGCTACCTGATGGCATACCAAAACATGGTGAAGCCATATCTGGATAGTGAACAGCTTGTGGCTGATGAAGATCGCCCGTTTGAGTTCTTTATGAACCGTTTCCGCTTAATGGAGGCGTGCCCGAAACAAGACTACATCGATACGACAGGTCTGCCGTTGAGCTCAATTCAAGAGACTATCGATTGGGCGCTTGAGATGGGTTACCTGAGTGAAACCGAGACTCACTGGCAAATTACCGAGAAAGGTAAGCTGTTCCTCAATGACTTGCTTGAAGCCTTTATGGCGGAAGAGGAATAAGAAAGGGATTCGAGATTCGGGAACGGACTGCGTCCTTTGAGGAAAAAAAAGGGTTGGCGCTCAAACGCCAACCCTTTCTTTTATTCGTAACAACACTTATCTATTTAAAGCGAAACGCTCCTAAGTCCCGAATCCACAAGGACGAAGTCCGTTCTCACTTCTCGTCTCTTTTCCTTAGAAAATCGAACGACCAATACGCTCGGCAAGTAGCTCCAGTGCTTTGGTACCAGCGAGTGAGTTACCAGATGCATCAAGCTCTGGAGACCAAACAGCAATCGTCATTTCACCCGGTACGACAGCGATGATGCCACCACCAACACCTGACTTACCCGGCATACCAACACGGTAAGCAAATTCACCCGCACCATCGTACAAGCCACAAGTTGCTAGCAGCGCATTCAACTGTTTGGTTTGCGTTGGTGATACCACAGGCTTACCCGTTTGCACCGACGTGCCTTTATTGGCTAAGTAGCTAAAGGTCTTCGCCAGATCGACACAACTCATCTTCAACGCACAAGCATGGAAGTAGTTTTGCAGAACGGGGATAACCTCGTTCTCGAAGTTACCAAATGAACGCATCAAGTAAGCGATCGCAGCGTTACGGTCACCATGCATCATTTCAGACGCGGCAACCACTTTGTCGTACACAATATGAGTGTCACCAGATAGCTGACGAGCAAATTCCAATAGACGCTGACGCGGCGCAGAGAGACGGCTTTGCAGCAAATCAGCGACCACAATAGCACCGGCGTTAATGAACGGGTTACGTGGAATGCCCTGCTCCATCTCTAACTGGATCATCGAGTTAAACGCCTGACCAGAAGGCTCTTTACCTACACGACACCAGATCTCTTCTTGCTTGTACAAGCACATTGCCAGAGTCAGGCTCAACGCTTTTGAGATCGACTGAATCGAAAACGACTCTTCTGCATCGCCCGCTTTAATCACTTCACCTTCATTGGTGTATACCGCGATACCCAGCTTAGTATTGGGTACTTTTGCCAATGCGGGAATGTAGTCGGCCACTTTGCCTTGGCCAATTAAAGGGCGAACTTCCGCCAGAATGTCTGTCAAAATTTGCGCTGTAGGTTTCATCTTCTACCTTCTTGTCACAAGAACCCAAATAGCTGAGTTCAGAGGTAAAAAAAGCCAACGCGGACGTTGGCTTTTCCATGGAATTTATTCGACTCAAGTCGATTATGGTTTTATTGCCACAATGATGTTGCGGTTGATGGATTGATCAACACGGTGAAGATAACCGATGTAAGGCTCTTCTGAAAGTACCTTCCACCCTTGCTCTTCAAATAATGCCGCCACGTCTTTCCACTTCAAGGTAAATTCGTTGAAAGACAACACTACAGAACCTTGCTTCTTCAGCACCACTTTCCATGCAGGCAGAGCCTCTTTTAAAAGCTCTAGTGGGCTGCGGTTCAGTTTGCTGTCTTTGGCATTTTTGCTGCCGTGCTGCACGCCGTAAGGCAAGTCAGACACCATCACATCTACCGAGTTCTTCTTCACAACTTGGTCAGCAATACGCGTATCTGCTGAGTACAGCTTCATCGTTTGAAGATTACCTTTGTTGTAATCGTCTTTGTCTGCTGCTGCCTCAACCACGAAGCCATCTGCCACTTTTTTACCACCAGAAGTGCGCTTTTCTTTGCTCACTTTGTGCTTAAAGCGACCGTTCTTCATGAACTTAACGATGAAGGTTTGGATCTCTTGAACCCATTTCTGGTTGATCTCAACACCCATAACATTCAAGCCGTGGATCAAACCTTCAAACAGTGTTGTACCTTTACCACACATAGGATCCATCAGCGTCAATTGCGCACTGCCCGTGTTGGCAGCACTGACGCCTAGGTTCACCATCAAACGCGTAAACTGCTCGTTTGTTTTACCTGTGTAACGCAGGATCTGACTCATGCTCTCAGGGAAAGTATTGAATGCAGGCGCCTGAATTGGACGTAACAAGCCATCTTCACGCACTTCAAATAGCGCGTAGTAGATAGATGACGCAGCAATCTTGCCGGCCTGTGCTTCACTTAGTTCCGTTTCGCAAGAGAACACCAGTGCAGCAGGCAGGCCCACGTCTTTGTTGCCAATTTCAGTTACTTCAACACCTTCCGACGCCAAAATCGCTTTCAGCTCAGAACATGCAATCGTCATTGCGCTATCAAAGTAAATACGGTTATGACCCGGATTCGCTAATATCGCGTAGTGGTACATCTACTGGCTCCTTAAGCAGTACGCTTGAATTTGATATCCCACACACCGTGGCCTAGACGGTGACCGCGAGCTTCAAATTTAGTCAGTGGACGCTCTTCTGGACGAGGAATGAAGTCGCCTTCTTCAGCGATGTTTTCGAAACCAGGTGCTTGGTTCATGATTTCAATCATGTGCTCAGCGTAGTTTTCCCAGTCTGTCGCCATGTGGAAGATACCTTCATTAAAGATAAGCTTCTGACGAACCATTTCAGCGAACTCAAGCTGTACGATACGACGCTTGTGGTGACGCTTTTTGTGCCATGGGTCTGGGAAGAACAGTTGTAGCGTTGCTAGGCTACCATTCGGGATCATGTGTTCGAATACTTCTACCGCATCGTGACACATTACACGTAGGTTCGTGATACCCGCTTCGCGAGCATCTGCAAGACAAGCACCAACGCCTGGGCTATGAACTTCGATACCGATGAAGTTTTTCTCTGGCGCGTTCTTTGCCATTTCAACCAATGAAGCACCCATACCAAAGCCGATCTCAAGCACTACTGGGTTATCGTTGCCAAACACTTCTTTCCAATCAAGAAGTTCTGCTTTGTAGTCGATACCCATTGTTGGCCAGCACTCGTTCATCGCATTTTCTTGGCCCTTAGTTAGACGACCTTCGCGACGCACGAAACTGCGGATTTTACGGATCATTTTACCGTCTTCGTTGTATTCGTTAGTGGTTACTTCACTCATTGATTTTGCCTGCACATTGATTAATCAAAGCGGGGATTATCCAAAGAATTCACTTAGGTGCAAGTATTTGTTGAGCTATCGGACTATGGCAGCCCAAAAGCAAACAAACCAGACACAATATCCCCACAGTTTATCTGTTGTACTTACACCACAATCTGTGGTGCAATTTTGCTCCTAACCAATAATAGAATACAGAGCAAGTCGTGACACCTTTCGCCAGTGCCATCTTAGAATGGTATGACGCATATGGAAGAAAAGATCTTCCGTGGCAACAAAACAAGACCGCTTATAGTGTCTGGTTGTCTGAAATCATGCTTCAGCAAACTCAGGTCACTACGGTTATCCCTTATTACCAACGCTTTTTGGAGCGCTTCCCGACCGTGGTCGATCTTGCCAATGCTGAGCAAGATGAAGTGCTGCACCTTTGGACCGGCTTAGGTTATTACGCTCGTGCTCGTAACCTTCATAAAGCCGCAAAAGAGGTCGCCCATAAATACAATGGTGAGTTTCCTCTAGACCTAGAGCAGATGAATGCCCTACCGGGGATTGGTCGCTCCACCGCCGCTGCGGTTCTTTCGTCTGTCTATAAACAGCCACATGCGATATTAGACGGCAACGTAAAGCGCACACTTTCACGCTGTTTTGCCGTGGATGGATGGCCGGGACAAAAAAAAGTCGAAAATCAATTGTGGGAGATCGCAGAAACGCACACGCCACAAACAGACGTCGACAAGTACAACCAAGCCATGATGGATATGGGTGCCATGATGTGTACCCGCAGTAAGCCTAAATGCACCTTGTGTCCGGTCAACGAACTTTGTGTAGCAAAGAAACAAGGTAATGTGCTTGATTATCCGGGTAAGAAGCCGAAAAAAGACAAACCGGTTAAGCAAACACGTTTCGTTATGCTGCACCACAAAAATGGTGATAGTCACGAAGTGTGGCTAGAACAAAGACCGCAGACAGGTATTTGGGGCGGGCTATTTTGCTTCCCGCAAACCGAACATATTGATGTAGAGAGCGATATTGAATTACTACTGGAACAACGTGGTATTCAAGCCAACGATATTAGACATCAAGAAACTCTGATTACGTTTCGTCATACATTCAGCCATTACCATCTCGATATCACACCGATTTTGATTGACCTGTCAAAGCAACCTAATGTGGTGATGGAAGGTAACAAAGGTCTTTGGTATAACTTATCTAAACCTGAAGAAGTCGGTTTGGCAGCCCCAGTAAAACTCTTACTGGAAGCGCTACCCCACGAGCTTCGTTAATTAATTGCAAGGAGTCATTATGAGCCGCACTGTTTTTTGTGCTCGACTAAAGAAAGAGGGCGAAGGTCTAGACTTTCAACTTTACCCAGGTGAACTAGGTAAACGTATTTTCGATAATATCTCGAAAGAAGCTTGGGCTCAGTGGCAGCACAAACAAACTATGTTGATCAACGAGAAGAAGCTCAACATGATGGATCCTGAACATCGCAAACAACTTGAGACTGAAATGGTGAATTTCTTGTTCGAAGGTAAAGATGTTCACATCGAAGGCTACACGCCACCAAGCGAATAAAGCAAACTTGTTTTAAAACAATGACATCACAACCAACCTTGTGGTGTCATTTTTATATTAGAGCCCACAAAGCCATCTCAATAGTTATGAAAAGAATTGCCTTTATTGCTACCGCACTCTTAATGGCAGGTTGTAGCCGCGAATTCGTCGAGCAAATTTACGATGTCAATTACGAGCCAACCAACCGTTTTGCCAACAACCTAGCAGAACTGCCGGGACAGTTTGAAAAAGACACCGATGCTCTCGATGCACTGATCAGCAGCTTCTCTGGCAACATTAAAAAGCGCTGGGGCCAACGTGAAGTTAAAGTCGCAGGTAAAAGCAATTACGTAAAATACATCGATAACTACTTGAGTCGTGCAGAAGTCGACTTCCAAAAAGGTGTGATTACCATCGAAACGGTTTCTCCAACAGAGCCACAAAAACACCTTAAGAACGCCATTATCACCACACTTTTAACGCCAGATGATCCGGCTAGTGTCGACTTGTTCTCTTCTAAAGAGATCAAATTGGAAGGTCAGCCCTTTCTTTACAATCAAGTTGTCGATCAAGACAAAAAGCCCATTCAATGGTCATGGCGCGCGAATCGCTTTGCCGATTACTTGATTGCTAATCAAGTAAAAACCAAAGATGTCGACTTTAAGAAAGCGTATTACGTTGAAATCCCAATGGTAGAAGACCATTTCTCACAGCGTAGTTACCAATACGCAGACATTGTGCGTCGTGCCTCGAAGAAATACGACATCCCTGAAGATTTGATTTACGCCATCATCAAAACCGAAAGTAGCTTTAACCCGTACGCAGTAAGCTGGGCTAATGCGTATGGATTGATGCAGGTTGTACCAAAAACCGCGGGTCGTGATGTATTTAAGCTGGTGAAGAACCGTTCTGGGCAACCAAGCCCTGAATATTTGTTTAATCCAGAAAACAACATTGATACTGGAACGGCTTACTTTTACATCCTTAAAAACCGTTATTTGAAAGATGTACAGCACCCAACCTCGTTGGAGTACAGCATGATTTCTGCTTACAACGGCGGAACTGGTGGTGTTTTAAACACTTTCCATCGAACTGATCGCAAACGTGCGATGCAAGATTTAAATTCTTTGCAGCCAAACCAAGTTTATTGGGCACTAACTAAGAAACACCCGAACGCAGAAGCACGTCGTTACCTAGAAAAAGTTACAAATTTCAAAAAGGAATTTAACGCAGGGTAAACTTTTTTCCGACAGTTGAATAAAAAGCGTTCGAACAACCACTTTTTTGAAATTATTTAAAAAAAGTGGTTGACGCAAAGCAGGAAAATCCGTTTAATAGCGCTCCGTCGCCCGGATAGCTCAGTCGGTAGAGCAGAGGATTGAAAATCCTCGTGTCGGTGGTTCGATTCCGCCTCCGGGCACCACAATTTAAAATTGTTGGTGCTTAGCACGAACAGTTAAAAAGAAAACGGTACGCCGACTTAGCTCAGTAGGTAGAGCAACTGACTTGTAATCAGTAGGTCACCAGTTCGATTCCGGTAGTCGGCACCATTCTTTTGCCTCGATAGCTCAGTCGGTAGAGCAGAGGATTGAAAATCCTCGTGTCGGTGGTTCGATTCCGCCTCGAGGCACCATATTTGGTGCGCTTGCTTAGAGTAAGACACAAAACAGAATAGTTCCTCCTTAGCTCAGTTGGTAGAGCGACGGACTGTTAATCCGCAGGTCACTGGTTCAAGTCCAGTAGGAGGAGCCAACTTCTAGAGTTTCATGTAAATGAGATTCTAAAAAAGAAGAGTTTACTCTTCAAAAAAGAAAACGGTACGCCGACTTAGCTCAGTAGGTAGAGCAACTGACTTGTAATCAGTAGGTCACCAGTTCGATTCCGGTAGTCGGCACCATTCTTCTTTTGCCTCGATAGCTCAGTCGGTAGAGCAGAGGATTGAAAATCCTCGTGTCGGTGGTTCGATTCCGCCTCGAGGCACCATATTTGGTGCACTTGCTTAAAGCAAGACACAAACAGAATAGTTCCTCCTTAGCTCAGTTGGTAGAGCGACGGACTGTTAATCCGCAGGTCACTGGTTCAAGTCCAGTAGGAGGAGCCAACTTTGAAAGCCAAGTCTTCAGACTTGGCTTTTTTCTTATCTGCAATTCTAAAATCCCTCTCTACTTTCACTTCCCTCCCTTCCCTTACCATCAATCCCCTCTCGAAACTTCGTTATAAACTCAGACACCATTGATAAAAAACACTTATTTCACGCTAAAAATTTAATCTAAATCATAGTTTCAGCACGACCGCATAGGCCCTTGTATACAAGTTCAATATGATGAATTTATTATTACGCCCCCTAATAAGCTATGCATTGCATAGTACGTAACACGCCTTGTGAGCTAACTATGAAATTAAAAACTCAAGCCTATTTATTATCTGCAATCATATTGGTTGCCCTGCTTGCTCTAACCGCGACAGGTCTATGGACACTGCGCGTAGCAAGTAATCTTGATAACAAAGCTCGAGTTACTGAGCTATTTAAGAGTGCCTACAGCATTCTGACTGAAGTTGAACAAATGGCCGTGGAAGGCAAGATGCCAGAAGATGAAGCCAAAGCGCTGGCGACCCGCCTACTTCGTAACAATATCTACAAAGACAACGAATACGTTTATGTTGCAGACGAGAACATGATTTTCGTGGCGGCACCGCTTGATCCGCAACTGCACGGTACCAGTTTCCACGATTTCCGCGATGGTGATGGCAACAGTGTCGGCCAATTGATTTTGGATGTACTGGGCCGTAAGACAGGTCAAATCGTTGAATACACCTGGACACAGAAACAACCAGATGGAACGGTCGAAGAAAAGCACTCTATCGCAGAGAAAACACCACATTGGAACTGGGTGGTAGGCACTGGTATCGGGTTTAATGAAGTCAATGCTCGCTTCTGGTCAACGGCGCAATGGCAGCTGGCACTGTGTTTAGCGATTGCAGGCGCGATTCTAGGCGGCCTAATTATCTCTATCCGTAAGATGCTTAATCTACTCGGCGGCGAGCCAAATGACGTACGTGAAGCGGTTCAAGCCGTTGCTCAGGGAGATATCCAAGCCAGCTTTGAACACACAGCCCCTAAAGACAGCATCTATGGCGCAGTGCAAGAGATGAGTCAATCTCTGGCTAAGATGGTAACGAACCTAGACGAATCAATGCACGCATTACGTTCAGAGCTATCAGCCGTAGAGTCTCGCTCTAATTCGATCGCTGATCTAACCATGTCTCAGCAGCAATCGACGGCAATGATCGCAACAGCGATGACAGAAATGGCTTCTTCAGCTAACCATGTTGCAAGCTCGGCAAGTGACACTGCACATAACACCGATGAAGCAGACAAACAAAGCCAACACACGCAATCATTGATCCACAGTACGGTAGATAATATTCAAGGCTTGGCTACTCAGCTAAATACGGCCAGCAAAGCGGTTGCGGATCTTGACCAAGATGTAAATAGCATCGTGAAAGTTCTCGACGTAATCGGCGATATTGCTGAGCAAACTAACCTACTGGCGTTGAATGCCGCCATTGAAGCAGCTCGTGCAGGTGAACAAGGTCGAGGCTTTGCGGTAGTAGCAGATGAGGTGCGAAACCTAGCAGGACGCACACAAGACAGCACAAAAGAGATTCAACAGATGATCTCTAACCTTCAAGAAGGTTCGCGCAATGCTATCCATACAATGGAAATCTGTGCCGAAACCAGTGAAAGCACGGTAACTGAGTCTATGAACGCCTCAGAAGCGCTACAACAAATAGTTACAGCTCTAGAGTCTATTACAGCCATGAGTCAGCAAATTGCTACGGCTGCAGCGGAACAAACGCAAGTGAGTGATGACATTGCACACCGCATTAACCTGATTGAAGAAAGTGGTAGTCAGCTAAATGCGGTAGTAACAGAGAGTCAATCAAGCACGCAAACATTGGCATCTTTAGCGGATGAACTTGAAGGTTGGGTGAACAAGTTCTCAGTAAAGCACTAGTTTAAAGTCAATTGTTCAATAAAAAGCACGTTTTCAGACGTGCTTTTTTGTTTTTATCGTCTTTATTCTGAAGGTGAGCGCCCTATCATTATTAAAACAGCGCTTAAAACATGGCGCATTGCTGCTCAAAATGCATAAAAACAGCCCACTCCGAGCACAAATTCATCAAACGACATTTTATTTTAATTTTATTGTTGACCTGAAAGCCGAAAAGCCTTTTAATACACCTCGTTGCCCGGATAGCTCAGTCGGTAGAGCAGAGGATTGAAAATCCTCGTGTCGGTGGTTCGATTCCGCCTCCGGGCACCACAATTTAAAATTGTTGGTGTCTAACACGAACAATAGAAAGAATAACGGTACGCCGACTTAGCTCAGTAGGTAGAGCAACTGACTTGTAATCAGTAGGTCACCAGTTCGATTCCGGTAGTCGGCACCATTTATTCTTAAACAAGATAATTCCTCCTTAGCTCAGTTGGTAGAGCGACGGACTGTTAATCCGCAGGTCACTGGTTCAAGTCCAGTAGGAGGAGCCATCTTTCAGTTAGTAAGTCGATTACTTATTAACGAAAATGTGCCGACTTAGCTCAGTAGGTAGAGCAACTGACTTGTAATCAGTAGGTCACCAGTTCGATTCCGGTAGTCGGCACCACTTATTAAAATTTGTTCCTCCTTAGCTCAGTTGGTAGAGCGACGGACTGTTAATCCGCAGGTCACTGGTTCAAGTCCAGTAGGAGGAGCCAAATTAGAAGAAGCCGCATCACTTGATGCGGCTTTTTTGCATCTGAAGAAAACTCGCAGCTCCCCTCTTCATCCAACTTTATCTCAATCAACAAAAAAGCCAGGTGATATACCTAGCTTTCTCTTTTGTATCGTCTCAGTGAGTAACTAGACAGAAGGCTAGCTCAACCCTCCAAGGCAAATGTACTTCGTCTCTAGATACTCATCCATGCCTTGCTTAGCCCCTTCACGACCAATGCCAGATTCTTTGATCCCACCAAATGGCGCTACTTCTGTAGAGATAATCCCTTCGTTTACCCCTACCATGCCGTATTCCAAACCTTCACTAAATTTGATGATGCGCTTCAAGCTATCGGTGTAGAAGTAGCAAGCTAAACCATATTCAGTGTCATTCGCCATCGAGAGCACTTGTTCATCGTCATCAAAACTAATGACTGGCAGAACTGGGCCAAACAGCTCTTGTTGCACGATCGCCATGCCCTGTTCCACATTATCTAAGATAACAGGCTCCATAAAGCGCCCAGAGCGTTTTTGAGGCTGGTTAAGTATCTTTGCCCCTTCTTGTACTGCCTGATCGATCACTGCCTCTAGGCGATGCTTAGAAGCCATCGTAATAACAGGACCAAGAGTGGTATTTTCCTCAAGGCCATTACCGACCGCCAGGCCCGCTGCTTTATCCAGAAGCTTAGTTAAGAACGCCTCTTTCACGCTCTGATGCACATACAAGCGGTTGGTACACACACAGGTTTGTCCGGCATTACGAAACTTAGACGCAATCAAGCCATTCGCTGCTGCTTCTAAATCTGCATCGTCAAAAACAATAAAAGGTGCATTGCCACCCAACTCCATAGAAGCAGCTTTAACCGTATCACTTGCCTGCTTCATCAAGATCTTGCCGACACGTGTCGAACCCGTGAAAGAGATCTTCTTAATTCGCGGATCGGTACTTAATACCAAACCAAACTCTGCCGCTTGCTCAGAAACAACGGTAGACAATAGAGCTTTAGGGATGCCAGCCTGGTGAGCAAGCTCCACCACTGCTAGAGCAGTCAAAGGCGTTAATTCAGAAGGTTTAATGATCATCCCACATCCCGCAGCCAAAGCAGGCGCCGCTTTTCGAGTGATCATTGCAATAGGGAAATTCCATGGTGTAATCGCAGCACACACGCCGACAGGCTGTTTAATGGTAGAGAGTCGTCTATCTACCGCTGGTGCAGGTATAACCTCACCATAGGCGCGCTTAGCCTCTTCTGCGAACCATTCAACAAAAGATGCGCCGTATGCGACTTCTCCACGGCTTTCAGTAAGAGGTTTACCTTGTTCTAAGGTAATGATGTTCGCGATGTCTTCCGTATGCTCTACAAGCAATTGGAACCACTTTTTCAAGGAAGCGGAGCGTGCTTTAGCGCTGAGTTTTGCCCACTCGAGCTGAGCCGATTTACACGCTTCTATTTGCACGTCTAACTCATCCAAAGAGCTAGGCTTTAAGCGAATCAGTTCTTGCTCTGTCGCAGGATTAATAACGGCAATCCCATCTTGAGAAGAAAGGTTTTCGAATAAGAGTCTTAGCGTTTCACTTTGTATCTGCTGCATCATTAGGTTTTACTCCCAAAAGAACCTTTACTAGGTTAATCCTTCTGGCAAATAAGAGTAAAGCAAACAAAGTTTTCTTCAGCGTAAATATGAGAAGTTATGACTAGGGCAGCTAACCCATAATAGAGGTAAGGGGACATAACCTAAGATCGTTATCATTTAAGAATATAACCATTGGGAGAGTCATAAGCTCGGTTTTATTAGATAAACCCTGTCTTTAACATAAGAAAGCAAATAGAGGGTATCTCAAACGTAACCAAATGACAGGTTAGATTTCCTAATACGGAAGGGAGACGGGGATACGTATGAGAACTTTATCTGAATGAATGATTGAGCTTGTAGGCTACAGACAAAGCTTTGTGAGACTTACTTTCCTATAAACGAAAATCATGTTCCTTAAAACAGTGGAAGCTAGCATGAAGGCTGAATTTCTAGGTAAGTGTTGGAGCGGCCGGGGTTGAGCTCAATTGGACTCGCACACGAGCGGGACTCATTGGTCGTAGACCAAAATAATATCGCAAATACGAAAAGACCCCAGCATTTCTGCTGAGGTCTGGAATAAGTGGCTGAGGGCCGGGGTTGCGGGCAACCGGGACTCGTTCCCTGAAAGGGAAATTATTATGCTCAAAAACGAAAAAGCCCTAGCATTTCTGCTAGGGCTTTATCTGAATAAGTGGCGGAGCGGACGGGACTCGAACCCGCGACCCCCGGCGTGACAGGCCGGTATTCTAACCAACTGAACTACCGCTCCGCACTGGTTAGACTCTGGAGTCTAAATAAGAACCTGGCGATGTTCTACTCTCACATGGGGAAGCCCCACACTACCATCGACGCTACTTCGTTTCACTTCTGAGTTCGGAATGGAAGTCAGGTGGGTCCAAAGCGCTATGGTCGCCAAGCAAAATTCTTTACGTTTTGTTTTAAGCTTTAACTTAAAGCGTAAAACAAACAGTAAATGGTGCTGATACCCAGAATCGAACTGGGGACCTCATCCTTACCAAGGATGCGCTCTACCGACTGAGCCATATCAGCACATTATCTGTGTCCGTGAGGACTAAAAAAGCCCGCTTTTTCAAACGGGCTCTCTTAACTTTTGTCTTCACCTTCTTAAAAAGGCAAAAACTAAATTTAAAGCCTG
>NZ_JAHGAD010000125.1:0-699 GCF_030248375.1 Vibrio sp. B181a
TTAAACAGTTTGTTATGTGCTACTTAACGTGCTGATTTATTAACTTTTCCAACTTTGATTGCGCTGCTTCAAACCAAGTATGAAGCTCTTCATTAGCTTCTATATAAGGGTGGTTGCTAGGAATCGTATCTCCATTTTCGAGCTTTGGTTCACTTAGTTCATCCATTCCTAAGCTGATGATATCTTTAGAGATAGAAGTATCTATCTTTGACCGCCGAAAATATAGGCTACACAAAGTGTCAATCTTGATTCCAAGCCCTACAAACTTTTCAATAAGCTTTTCGTCGTGATCCTTACCTAGATTGAGCGAGCGATTTACCTTGGTACCTAACGAGTAAAACTCATATACGGCTCCTGTAAGCTCTTCTAACTTTTCTATAGCCCTTTCCTTGCTATCCCGCTTCCTAATGAACCATTGATTTAGCAATAAAAGAGTAACAGCAAGAGTTGTCGATATAGCGACAGTAAATAGCTTCGCTTGTTCTGTAGGCTCAGAGAATACCGTAGAAAACCATTCAAATATCATCAAAATTCCTTACATACTGCGATAGCACATAACGCCCTGTTAAGGTGTGAGCAACGCAATACAAAAGCCGCCGCATACCACCTTAAACACTAAAATCAATGCATAGTGAAAATGCCACGCGTTGCGAATCACTCTTAAACAGTTTGTTATGCCTGTCCTAACACGCGCTCGAT
>NZ_JAHGAD010000126.1:0-3147 GCF_030248375.1 Vibrio sp. B181a
TATACTTGAGCGAAGCGAAAGCGCCAAGCGTTGCGAATCACTCTTAAATGCTTTGTTATACGCGTGCTGACACTACAACGAAACTGTCATAACCTTATGATTTGGCTCACTTTCAATATCAACCGCTAACCAACCTAATGACTCGTACAACGATGGTACATTTGTGTAAGCATACAGGTTACTTTGAGTTGCTGCTGATACTTGGCTAACACCTCGGTTAATCAGTTCACTCGCAATACCTTGCCCGCGCCAATCTGGTGAAACATAAACAGCATTAAACCAAATAACTTCTGAGTCACCATGAGGTTCTTTAAAGCGCGAGTAAGCAAGACCACCGATAACTTGATTGTCTCTGAGAGCGACAATTGCCGGTGGAAGTTTAGATTCTGATTTATAGGTATCTACGAATAGAAAGTCAGACCATTCCGTTTGAAACAGCTTCTCTAGAGCAACCCAATACTCACTATTTTCATCGCAATTTCTGAATACTACCTTGTTCATATTGGATTATTTCCTCAAAAGCGTATAACGCCGCGTTAAGTGGTGAGCAACGCACCACCAAACTCAATAAAACCACCTTAAACACCATACCACAATTTGCAACCAAAACAGTCCAGCGTTGCGAGTCCGTCTTGAACGCATTGTTAATAAAGTAGTTTCCGCAAGCGCGAGACTCAAACAAGCCACTGAACTTACCGCAACGAACCAACCTAGTATTTACTGGCTGCTGACCCACCTCACTTTCCTGAAACCTTAACGCAGCGAATACTGACCTTAAGGTTACAAAGAACGAGCCACCCACCGCAGTTACGGACAGTTAATTGCCACAACGAAGAACTTTTGAGAGCGAAGATAGTTGCTGGCATATTAGCGCTTTCGATGAATTCAAATGGCATTTGCAACAACGAAACGACAAAACCAAAGCGAACTATTCAGCCTAGATGTAGACCATTTTTCCAACAGCCAGTGACCAACCACTTGCCATAAAAGCCGTTTGTTAACAGCAGCTTATTAACGCCAAATTAAGGTGTGAACAACGCTAACACCTTACCTAAAGCATTGTGCCATAAACACTAAACTGGCTTGAAGTGAAAGCGCCGAGCGTTGTGAATCACTCTTAAATTTATTGTTATGTTCCCGGTCACTGATTACCTCAAAAGACCTAGAGACTCACCTAATTTAATTGAGTCAAACGGCATTTCATATAGTGACTGAATCTTTTGAATTTCCTTTAGGTCAAGGCCATCAATGTATTGTGCATGATTTGGGGGATCTGTTACTCCCATAGCATCAAATAGTGATCTTTGCTCTTGAGACAACTTACTTTCTGAGTCTTTCAAAGCCTCTCTTTCAGTTTTTGAGCAATTATCTCTATTGTCTATAGATAGATACAACACGACTCTTTTCTGCTCTTCCTCATTCAGTGAGACAAACCAAGGAGTCATTGGAAAACTCTCTGAGTTTTCTAGTTCAATAACTTTGCATTTCTCAATTTTATTTGCATAGTCTTCGAACCTTTCTTCGAATGATGCGGCACAGCCAGAAACAGAGAAAATCGATAATGCCAAAAATAATTTATAGCGCAGCACGACTAACGCACCTCCAAAATTCACCTTCTTCTCCTTGTGTCATCCAAGTCATAGGTTCAGCTATATCTCGAATCCGTTTTTTCGTAATAGCACCGCTAGCTTGAGCCAGTTTACCAAACTCTACCCAGTCATATGCAGCTATGTCGATCAATTGATTAGCAGCATTCTTACGGCCTAAAAAAATGTCTAAAATGGGAACCGCTGATAAAGATAGGGTAAATAACCGACTACTTTCTATAATGCTTTGAATTTGTTTTACGGAATCCCGACTTCGACTAGATAACTTTAAGTTATTAATAGAACAGTAACCAAGCTCTGCCATATGAACCTCACGAAAGTATAATTCTTCTAAAACAGACTAATTGCTCGCCAATCAAATGACAAAATGACCAATTAGAATATGCATAAAGATCACTATATTATCGGAGTTTCAAAGGGCACATAACGCCCTGTTAAGGTGTGAGCAACGCAATACCGAGCCGCAGCATGCCACCTTAAACACGAAAATCAACGCATAGTAAAAATGCCACGCGTTGCGAATCACTCTTAAACAGTTTGTTAAATGGCTAGAAGTTACGATACTTCACGATTACACCATCTTGGCCTATCGAATAACTATCTTCGCTCATTTCCTTGGATAAATGCCTTAGCTTTTCCAATGACAAACTTCGTAATGAAGAAAACTCTTTTTGTCTCACAAGATCATGAACTTCTGCATCAATTCCAACACGTAAATGTACACCTTTAGCTTCGATATCAACTGCATAGAAATTAATACCGTCCTCTCGATGTAGCTCTAACCTTTTGTTCATTGCCTCTCCTAGGAGGAACAAAGGTTTATAGGAGCTATCGATAAATTTATCTCTTAGTACCTTTATTACCTTTTCATTTCGACTTTCTGGGTCTTGAAGGTACGTTAAAATACGTTGGTCGCTAAAATAAGTAGCACAAGCATTTAATGTTTCAGGTGCGACACCATGTATAGAAGAAACCCTTTCAACTTGCTCTTTAGCACTAGCAAGTTGTGGATTCAATTTGTTAGATGACATACCCTTAGCTTCGAATACATGCCAATCACCATTTGTACACTGACCTACGAGGTCAGGTTCGCGCCCACGTCCGGTATCAGTGTCGGCAAAGTCAATTGCACCAAGAGTTTTCAAACTTTCGACATGAATCAAGTTCGGAATATCAAGCAGCTGCTCTGCATAAAACTTAGCAAATGCCATTCCAAGGTTGTAACTGACTATTCTTTTCTTGTCACTTACATGAGAATGATAAATAGGATGGATACGCATACCATTCCGATCAGACTCAATGTTTTCCCAAACAGTTCCGACCTTTTCCAAAATCGAACTATGGATTGCTCTAGCGAGACCATAAGTTCTAATCTGCTGTTGCGAAATAAAGCTAGGGTTACCTACTGTAATCATTGATCGATAAAGATCTAACTTCCGACATCGAAGACTTTCAATTCCATTGGAATTTATATGAACATGATTATTTTTATAATCTGTCGAACGATAATAAATTAGACCTCCTTTTGCCATTTAACGCC
>NZ_JAHGAD010000127.1:0-1269 GCF_030248375.1 Vibrio sp. B181a
CGCCCTGTTAAGGTGTGAGCAACGCAATACAAAAGCCGCCGCATACCACCTTAAACACTAAAATCAATGCATAGTGAAAATGCCACGCGTTGCGAATCACTCTTAAACAGTTTGTTATGCCTGTCCTAACACGCGCTCGATAAAAGCTGATTTTTTCCGACGATACTCTTCTTGAGACCAACCAGTACAAGACATTTTCAGCTCATTGTATCGTTGAACTAACTCAGGACTTTTACGGAGTTTGTCTCTAAACCCCACAAAAAACTCAAATTCCGAACCATTAGCTACAACTTGAAAAGCAACATCCTCACCTGAGCTATTTTCCAGCATGCAAAGCTCCGGAGTTCTTAACGTATCGGATTTTTCGTTGAAGCCTAGAGTAGAAAGTAACTTTACTGCATTCTCTAGTTCCTTGCCGTTAACACCAACAAGTATGTCTAGGTCACCTTTAGATACAGCATTGGGGATAGAGGAAGCTCCAATATGCTCAATAGATGCATCTGGAAGTAAAGCAGCTATCTCAAGTTCGTACTTACGATACAGGTTTTCGCAAGATGCCTGATATTCATCTGCTTTGTAAAACTGCATATTTTCTCCCAAAAGGCATAACGCCCTGTTAAGGGGTGAGCAACGCAATACAAAAGCCACCGCATACCGCCTTAAACACTAAAACCAACGCATAGTAAAAATGCCACGCGTTGCGAATCCCTCTTGAACAGTTTGTTATGTATTTTGGTTGCACAAATTTATTAGCAAACTTTATACATAGAATTTAATAATACTTCCTTAGAAACCTAAAGATTAGAGAAAGTAAAATAAATGCAATAAGACTTAAGTAAGCTCTCCATTTAACCTGCTCGGCATTAGATTTATTTATCATATTAAGACCATCAGAACTAGAAAGAAGAACTTCATCTCCAGCCTTAACGTAAACAGTATAATAAATATTATCTAAATGCGTTTTAACTAGCCCAACACTTAGGTTTTCTGTATCTTTGCGCGAACCATATCCTAGGGAATAGTTATTATTTATTAAATTAAAGTCATACCCTTGAACTTTAATATCGTACTTATGTTTTTTATCAAAAATAATTTCATAAGATAGTCCACGACCAGCAGTACCATGCTTACCTGTTACCTCAGCTTTATGGTATAACACATCGTTATCAGTGTATGGCCCCTCAATAGCTCTATTTTCTACAACAGTTATCGACATAATAAAAATGGCCATTAGAACTCCAGGCGCATAATCGGCGTTTTTCAAGATAG
>NZ_JAHGAD010000128.1:0-4942 GCF_030248375.1 Vibrio sp. B181a
TGATGTCTTGCCCCGCTTGGTGCCAGCCCCACGCGCACACTAAGGCCATCAAGGCTAAAATCGCCAGCGCGGCGCGCAGTGAGCGAATGTGAGCATCACGACCAGCAAGGGCGGAGCGAAAACGGCTCGGTTTGGGTGTGTTCATCTTCTCTCCTTATCCAACGCGGCGACTGGCAAAGCGGCGCGACTTCGTGTGATAGCGCGACTTGGCCAACCAGCGGTCAAACTGCTTACTGGCGTAATGCTGGCAGTGGTGGGTTTTGATGCGACTGAGCTTTCGCATGATGCCTTTGGGCAGCGCAAACGCGCCAAGCGCTCCAATCAGCAGGGCCGTCAGCGGTATCAGCGCCAAACCAAACTGAACATAAAAAGCGAGTCCGACAAGACCGGTGAGGCTCATGCACACCAGTACCAACAAGCCCATCTCGCCAAGGGATAAGCCTTTGTAAAACGGCGGCATCACGTTCAGGCTACTGGCGGCGCGCATTACACCCCCTCCAAAATATCAAGGCCATAGTTCAGCCCCCAAATGGAGACCAGCAACAGCACCGCGCCAATCACGCCATCGCTGAGCAAATCCTTTTTGGTGGCCTGTTTTTCTTTGGTCTTGCTGTACAAATCCCACATGTGCCCAAGAAAATAGACAAAGCAGAACGCGATAAAAATGCCGCCGCCATAAAGCAAAATGTCGTAGGCGTAGTAGTAAAGCAGCTCCAAAATATTGTCGCTGCTGCCTTGGGTGGGCTCGTTGTTAGTCGGGATGTCGGCCAGCGCACGCAGGCTGTGTAGCCAAAGACCAAGAAAAAGAACCGTCCGTTTTGTCAGCATCATGATGAGACTCCGTAATAAAGAAACCATTGAAGAACTAAGAAAATGAACACCGCGCGAAACACCAAGCGGCGAAAGACTTCCTTAGTGACTTTTTTGTTTTTCATGCCGCGATAGCCGCTCCAAAACACCCACAGCATCCACGCCATCAAAAACGCGCTGGCGATGCCGGCGAGCACAAGAGCCAGAAACTGGGCGTCAAAGCCCGCGCCATGTTCAAAGGCGACAAGGGGATCATTCATGGGTTGGCTCCGCGATGTAATCCCCGCCCAGTGGGGTGATGGGTTTTGGGGTAGCGCGCTCTGGATGCAGGTAGGCGTGAATGCCCGCCTGCAGAGTGCGAATGTCAAGGCGCAGCGCCTGATAATCAAACTGGCGCGGCGTGCGATAGTCGGCTTCGCGCTCGGCGCGAGTAATGAGGTAGTCGAGGGTGTCGAGCTCTGTCATCACAAGGGCAAGCTCACGTTGCTCGCTCTCGACGTCGGCAGAGGCATAAGGACTGAGCAGGCTCAGACACAGTAAGAGAGGCCATTTCACGGTGTTGACTCCTAGTTAAGGTCGTGGTCAACACGCTAGCAAAAAGGCAATAGGAAAATCTCAATTAGAATAGGTGAAAAAATAATTTTTCTAATTGAGATTATTTTGATTAAGTATGATATCCTCTTCGGTTTTCATTTTTAGTGCTCTTTTGCCGACTCCAATGAAGCCTCCCTTTGTAGGATCACAAATACTTCTTGTAACTGGCGATACTGGTGCGCACTAACAATCCGATCATGATCGCGCCAGGAAGCAGCAACCAGATTGGCGACAGCGGCCATAGGCCTGGCAGCAATAACCAAACGTACCCCGTCAAGGCGGTGATCACCGGCAGGGCTTTGCGCGCATAGTAATGGGCGGTCTCGGTCTCCCTGCCAACAAACGCGGTGCGCCTTTGCCGAGCAATCAGCCCATCAAATGCGCCTAAAAAACAGGCGAGGATAAACAGCGGCCAGCTTAGAGCCAGCATGGCCATGCGCGCCAAAAGCGCTAAGGTGACGTACACCACCCCATGCCAGTAGGTCGTGACAAACGAAAGCGCGCCATCGAACTCGATGCTCAGCAGCGCCTGGGCGTGCAGACTGAACGCGTGAATAATCGCCAGCACGCTGGCCGAAAGCGACGGCTGCTCACTTTGCAGGGTCAGCATTTGGGTGACAAAAATGTGTTTGGCGTGCTGCCCGGTGCTTTGCCCCCACAAAGGCGCGAACCACTCAAGGACAATTAAGATCATCCAAATCCAAAAAAGATGCCCCAGCGCCACAAACGGTAAACCATACCAAGGCGTCGGCCGCTTGCGCTCTACTGGCGGGTTTGAAATTTTGTCTGCCAAGCGGCCTCCAGTCTCAACGCGCCGCCAGGCACAACAATCGGGTTAATCGCCTGCGTCAGTGTATTGTCTATTGGCATGTGACCGCTTTGCGGCCAACCAAGGTATTGGGAAAAGGTGGTACGGGGGGTATCTTGCTTCATGGTTTGCTTACCTCTCAAATTCTGCGTCATGCCATGCTTTTTCATTGCGTTCTTTATCTAAGCTTGCTTCATTTTCACCGAAACCTGCTTCATCGGATGGGGTTTCCTCCAAGTCAAGATAGGCATTGTGTATCCAGGTATTAAACTGCTCACTGTCATGCAGCCACTGCTCACGGCTTTTGACCGATTGATTTTTCTCTAGCATGCCATCGACGAGTGCTTGAATGTCCTCGGGCATCTCGATATCCCCTTCACTGCCAGGCAAAGGAAAGCGCAGCTTCCAGATTTTTGCGCCTTCAAGTTCAGCGTAGGCTTGGCCGATGGGCAGATTGGTGATGTCGTTGTCATTGACCAGCAGCACCTCTTTGTTTTGCAGTGTGTCTTTATTGCTAGAGCGAAACCCGGTGTCACTGCCGGGCGAGTCGGTCGCACCGGTATCGGGTACGATGTCTTTAATGGTCACGGTGGCCATGCGCGAGGTGAGAATTTGCGCGGTCTTTTGCTCACGCACGCGAAGACAAATCAGGCTGTTAAAGTTGCCCCTGGTTTGCGCCGCTTTGGATGGCGAGCCAAGGCGCGCTTCGATGTCGGACTCAGTTTGAGTATACGCGGTGACCACAAACTTTGCCCCGCGCGCTTTGTTTAAGATAGGGATAAACTCATCGCCGATGAGCTCATTAAATTCATCGGCGTGTATCATGATGTTGCGCGGTTTGACTTTGGCAAAGCCTGGCGCGTTACCAAACTTATAAATCTCGCCCGCCAGTGAGCACAAATCGGCGAACATTGAGTTGCCAAACGCGGCCGCGACCGTGGTGTCCGACAGCGCATCAAGGCCGACGTACACTACGCCCCCTTGCATGATGACCTCACGCCAATCAATGATGGGACGTTCATCGGCGGGGGTGTGCTGCGGCGAGATGATTTCTGCCGTTTTGCCGGTGCCAAGCTTTTCCAGCAGTGGCAGCAAGGAGGCGACAATTCTATCAAAGTAGGTTTTGTCGTACTGAATGGCGCTGCGAAGCCCGGCGAGGACATCGTCGGCCACCGGATGCGCGCCAAAGTACGCCTCTAGCGCTACCACGCGCTTGCTGCGCCCTTGCAAGTGACGCGGGGTGTTTTTGTCGGTGACGTTACTTTCCAGTGCGGTGACCAGCTCCGGCGCCTTGGGGTGATAGTTTGGCAGTTTTTTCACGCAGTAATCGGCGTAAAGCTCATCAATGGCGGTCACGTAGCGCTGAATGGCGGCCATGTCGGGCTTTTTGCCCAGCGCATCGAGCGCTCTGGCGATGATGTTGACAAAGCGCCAGGCGAACTGCTTAAACGCGGCGCTGTTGCCGCCGCCATCGAGCTGACCTGAAACGCGGGTGGCAACTTCGGTGATGCGGCCAAAACGGCCCACCGGAGAGTAACGACCGCTTTGGTCTGGGTAGCCCAAATGCAGCACGTAAAACTCATCCAACCTGCCCGCTCGCAGGCACTCAATGTACATGCGAAGCAGCATGTCGGCATCACCCTTAGGGTCAAACACCAGCACCACATCGCCGCGGCGAATGTCTTGGGTGACCAGCAGTTCGGCAAGGCGGGTCTTACCGACCCCGGTGGTGCCAAGCACCAAGGTGTGCCCCGCTCTGGCTGAGCTTGGCAGCAGACAATCGACTTCTTCCCCCAGGCCCACACCATGCATGCGTGAGTCGCCGCCCACTGGTGGCAGAGGTTTCACAGGATTAAGTGAGGCCAAGAGTGTATTGAAACACCCCCAACACCGCCCGGCTTTGGTGATGACCTTTTTGCCCGACCAAAATCGCTCAATCCAAGTGCCTTCGTACTTGGCTTCCATCTTGCGTGCAAAGCCATACAGCTTAGAGGGCGTCACGTAGCGCTCAGCGCTGATTTGGCGCGAATCGTACAAGCGCTGCGCGTGGCGCGGCAGCACCAAAAAGCCTTTCCCTAAAAAGAGTTTGTTTTGATACACCGGCATGTCGTCAGAGTTCATTGCCCAGTAGGGCATTTGCAGCAGGCCTTTGCGATAAGCCAGTACCGCCATGCCTTGGCGATAGCGCCAACAGGCGCAAACAAAGAGGCAGACGACGGTGCCTGGCACCAACACCGGTGGCAGTAAAAACACCTCGGGAAAGAGCGCGATGGCGACGCCTGCCAGCGCAAACATGCCCGCACTTTGCAGTTCATCGGCAGGGCGCAGCAGACCTTCAACGTAACCACTCATTGCAGCGTGGTCTCATCGAGTGGCGTCTGCCACTCTTGCTCCCAAGCGTAGCGCTCTTCGAGCTGCTCAATGCGGCGGCGAACTTGATGCGCGGCTTTGGCTTTTTCTGTCAGCTTGGGCGTCTCAAACGGCCGCTCAGGCAGGCAGCGCTGAGCAAACGGGTTGTCACTGTTGATGCTCATTGACACGCTCCTCTGAATGTTTTGCGCTTGCTATCAGTGCCATCAACGCCGCTTCTGGTCGTTGATTTTTATCCTGACAAGCCAGCGTCAGGGCTATCACCAATGGTGTGAGCGCGGGATTGGCGGTGGCGTAGTGCGCCGCCGCGAGCACTTGCGCTATCTCGGTGCGACTGAGCGTGGTGATGGATGGGTCTGT
>NZ_JAHGAD010000129.1:0-4863 GCF_030248375.1 Vibrio sp. B181a
TGATGTCTTGCCCCGCTTGATGCCAGCCCCACGCGCACACCAAGGCCATCAAGGCTAAAATCGCCAGCGCGGCGCGAAGGGAGCGAATGTGCGCATCACGCCCAGCAAGGGCGGAGCGAAAACGGCTCGGTTTGGGTGTGTTCATCTTCTCTCCTTATCCAACGCGGCGACTGGCAAAGCGGCGCGACTGGGTGTGATAGCGCGATTTGGCCAGCCAGCGTTCAAATTGCTTACTGGCGTAATGCTGGCAGTGGTGGGTTTTGATGCGACTGAGCTTTCGCATGATGCCTTTGGGCAGCGCAAACGCGCCAAGCGCTCCAATCAGCAGGGCCGTCAGCGGTATCAGCGCCAAACGAAACTGAACATAAAGAAGCAGTCCGACAAGACCGGTGAGGCTCATGCACACCAGAACCAACAAGCCCATCTCGCCAAGGGATAAGCCTTTGTAAAACGGCGGCATCACGTTCAGGCTACTGGCGGCGCGCATTACACCCCCTCCAAAATATCAAGGCCATAGTTCAGCCCCCAAATGGAGACCAGCAGCAGCACCGCACCAATCACGCCATCGCTGAGCAAATCCTTTTTGGTGGCCTGCTTTTCTTTGGTCTTGCTGTACAAATCCCACATGTGCCCAAGAAAATAGACAAAGCAGAACGCGATAAAAATGCCGCCGCCATAGAGCAAAAGGTCGTAGGCGTAGTAGTAAATCAGCTCCAAAATATTGTCGCTGCTGCCTTGGGTGGGCTCGTTGTTGGTCGGGATGTCGGCCAGTGCGCGCACGCTCAGCAGCAGTGTTGAGAAAAAAAGAAACGTCCGTTTTATAAGCATCATGATGAGACTCCGTAATAAAGAAACCATTGAAGAACCAAGAAAATGAACACCGCGCGAAACACCAAGCGGCGAAAGACTTCCTTAGAGACTTTTTTGTTTTTCATGCCGCGATAGCCGCTCCAAAACACCCACAGCATCCACGCCATCAAAAACGCGCTGGCGATGCCGGCGAGCACAAGAGCCAGAAACTGGGCGTCAAAGCCCGCGCCATGTTCAAAGGCAACAAGGGGATCATTCATGGGTTGGCTCCGCGATATAATCCCCGCTCAGTGGGGTGATGGGTTTTGGGGTAGCGCGCTCTGGATGCAGGTAAGCGTGAATGCCCGCCTGCAGAGTGCGAATGTCAAGGCGCAGCGCCTGGTAATCAAACTGGCGCGGCGTGCGATAGTCGGCTTCGCGCTCGGCGCGAGTAATGAGGTAGTCGAGGGTGTCAAGCTCGGCCATCACAAGGGCAAGCTCACGTTGCTCGCTCTCGACGTCGGCAGAGGCATAAGGGCTGAGCAGGCTCAGACACAGTAAGAGAGGCCATTTCACGGTGTTGACTCCTAGTTAAGGTCGTGGTCAACACGCTAGCAAAAAGGCAATAGGAAAATCTCAATTAGAATAGGTGAAAAAATAATTTTTCTAATTGAGATTATTTTGATTAAGTATGATATCCTTTCTGGTTTTTATTTTTAGTGCTCTTTTGCCAGATCCAATGAAGCCTCCCTTTGTAGGATCACAAATACTTTTTGTAACTGGCGATACTGGTGCGCACTAACAATCCGATCATGATCGCGCCAGGAAGCAGCAACCAGGTTGGCGACAGCGGCCATAGGCCCGGCAGCAATAACCAGACGTACCCCGTCAAGGCGGTGATCACCGGCAGCGCTTTGCGCGCATAGTAATGGGCGGTCTCGGTTTCCCTGCCAACAAACGCGGTGCGCCTTTGCCGAGCAATCAGCCCATCAAATGCGCCTAAAAAACAGGCGAGGATAAACAGCGGCCAGCTTAGAGCCAGCACGGCCATGCGCGCCAAAAGCGCTAAGGTGACGTACACCACCCCATGCCAGTAGGTCGTGGCAAACGAAAGCGCGCCATCGAACTCGACGCTCAGCAGCGCTTCGGCGTGCTGACTGAACGCGTGAATAATCGCCAGTACGCTGGCCGAAAGCGACGGCTGCTCACTTTGCAGGGTCAGCATTTGGGTGACAAAAATGTGTTTGGCGTGCTGCCCAGTGGCTTGCCCCCACAGCGGCGCGAACCATTCAAGGACAATTAAGATCATCCAAATCCAAAAAAGATGCCCCAGCGCCACAAACGGTAAACCATACCAAGGCGTCGGCAACTTGCGCTCTACTGGCGGGTTTGAAGTTTTGTCTGCCAAGCGGCCTCCAGTCTCAACGCGCCGCCAGGCACAACAATCGGGTTAATTGCCTGCGTCAGTGTATTGTCTATTGGCGTGTGACCGCTTTGCGGCCAACCAAGGTATTGGGAAAAGGTGGTGCGGGGGGTATCTTGCTTCATGATTTGCTTACCTCTCAAATTCTGCTTCATCTAACTCAAGATAGGCATTGTGTATCCAGGTGTTGAATTGCTCACTGTCATGCAGCCACTGCTCAGCGCTTTTGACCGATTGGTTTTTCTCTAGCATGCCATCGACTAATGCTTGAATGTCCTCGGGCATCTCGATGTCGCCTTCACTGCCTGGTAAAGGAAAGCGCAGCTTCCAGATTTTTGCGCCTTCGAGTTCAGCGTAGGCTTGGCCGATGGGTAAATTGGTGATGTCGTTGTCATTGACCAGCAGCACCTCTTTGTTTTGCAGCGTGTCTTTATTGCTAGAGCGAAACCCGGTGTCACTGCCGGGGGAATCAGTCGCACCGGTATCGGGCACGATGTCTTTAATGGTGACGGTGGCCATGCGCGAGGTGAGAATTTGCGCGGTCTTTTGCTCACGCACGCGAAGACAAATCAGGCTGTTAAAGTTGCCCTTGGTTTGCGCCGCTTTGGATGGCGAGCCAAGGCGCGCTTCGATGTCGGACTCAGTTTGAGTATACGCGGTGACCACAAACTTTGCCCCGCGCGCTTTGTTTAATATAGGGATAAACTCATCGCCGATGAGCTCATTAAATTCATCGGCGTGTATCATGATGTTGCGCGACTTGACTTTGGCAAAGCCTGGCGCGTTACCAAACTTATAAATCTCGCCCGCCAGTGAGCACAAATCGGCGAACATTGAGTTGCCAAACGCAGCCGCGACCGTGGTGTCCGACAGCGCATCAAGGCCGACGTACACCACGCCCCCTTGCATGATGACCTCACGCCAATCAATGATGGGACGTTCATCGGCGGGGGTGTGCTGCGGCGAGATGATTTCTGCGGTTTTACCGGTGCCAAGCTTTTCCAGCAGTGGCAGCAAGGAGGCGACGATTTTATCAAAATAGGTTTTGTCGTACTGAATGGCGCTGCGAAGCCCGGCCAGAACATCGTCGGCCACCGGATGCGCGCCAAAGTACGTCTCTAGCGCCACCACGCGCTTGCTGCGCCCTTGCAAGTGACGCGGGGTGTTTTTGTCGGTGACGTTACTTTCCAGTGCGGTGACCAGTTCTGGCGCCTTGGGGTGATAGCTTGGCAGTTTTTTTACGCAGTAATCGACGTAAAGCTCATCAATGGCGGTCACGTAGCGCTGAATCGCCGCCATGTCAGGCTTTTTGCCCAGTGCATCCAGCGCTCTGGCGATGATGTTGACAAAGCGCCAGGCGAACTGCTTAAACGCGGCGCTGTTGCCGCCGCCATCGAGCTGACCTGAAACGCGGGTGGCGACTTCGGTGATGCGGCCAAACCGCCCCACCGGAGAGTAACGACCGCTTTGGTCTGGGTAGCCCAAATGCAGCACGTAAAACTCATCCAATCTGCCGGCTCGCAGGCACTCAATGTACATGCGAAGCAGCATGTCGGCATCGCCCTTAGGGTCAAACACCAGCACCACCTCGCCGCGGCGAATGTCTTGGGTGACCAGCAGTTCGGCAAGGCGGGTCTTCCCGACCCCGGTGGTGCCAAGCACTAAGGTGTGTCCGGCTCTGGCTGAGCTTGGCAGCAGACAATCGACTTCTTCCCCCAGGCCCACGCCATGCATGCGTGAATCGCCGCCCACCGGTGGCAGAGGTTTCACAGGATTAAGTGAGGCCAATAGTGTATTGAAACACCCCCAACACCGCCCGGCTTTGGCGACGACCTTCTTGCCTGACCAAAATCGCTCAATCCAAGTGCCTTCGTACTTGGCTTCCATCTTACGTGCAAAGCCATACAGCTTAGAGGGCGTCACGTAGCGCTCAGCGCTGATTTGACGTGAATCGTACAAGCGCTGCGCGTGGCGTGGCAGCACTAGAAAGCCTTTCCCTAAAAAGAGTTTGTTTTGATACACCGGCATGTCGTCAGAGTTCATTGCCCAGTAAGGCATTTGCAGCAGGCCTTTGCGATAAGCCAGTACCGCCATGCCTTGGCGATAGCGCCAACCGGCGCAAACAAAGAGGCATATAACCGTGCCTGGCACCAACACCGGTGGCAGTAAAAACACCTCGGGAAAGAGCGCGATGGCGACGCCTGCCAGCGCAAACATGCCCGCGCTTTGCAGTTCATCGGCAGGGCGAAGCAGACCTTCAACGTAACCACTCATTGCAACGTGGTCTCATCGAGTGGCGTCTGCCACTCTTGCTCCCAAGCGTAGCGCTCTTCGAGCTGCTCAATTCGGCGGCGAACTTGATGCGCGGCTTTGGCTTTTTCAGTCAGCTTGGGCGTCTCAAACGGCCGCTCAGGCAGGCAGCGCTGAGCAAACGGGTTATCACTGTTGATGCTCATTGACACGCTCCTCTGGATGTTTTGCGCTTGTTATCAGTTGCATTAACGCCGCTTCTGGTCGTTGATTTTTATCCTGACAAGCCTGCGTCAGGGCTATCACCAATGGTGTGAGCGCAGGATTGGCGGTGGCGTAGTGCGCCGCCGCGAGCACTTGCGCTATCTCGGTGCGACTGAGTGTGGTGATGGATGGGTCTG
>NZ_JAHGAD010000013.1:0-85131 GCF_030248375.1 Vibrio sp. B181a
AACTACTTAAAAGCCAAGTGAATGGTACAAGATAGTTCGGATCAATCAGTTCATCAACAAGATCCATTTTTTGCTCATTTTATCTCATCGCTTTTTTCATACTCCGAGGCCCCCCCCCCCCCCCCCAGTTCAGTTCCCTTGCACACAGTTGAATCGAAAAAAACAATGTGGGGAACATCAAAAAAATACAATCAAATCATCCCTTCACCTACTGTTCCCCAATTTGTTTCCCAAAAACACCAAAAGAAAAGCAAAACAATTAAAAACAACAACTTAAAAACATAATGCAGATTACGCCAGCTCCACCAAACGTTTGGAAAGGGCCAACTCGAAAGGGTTGGCCCTTTTTGTATCTGCAATTTGTACCTCACCTCAACTCATCGCTTTGATTCCAAGCCAAAATCTCTTAGTCTGTGGTTAAGCATTCATCAATGGACATGAGATCATGCTAAAAGGCAGTGAATACCCTTCTATTCGTGCACTTCGAACCTTTGTTGCGGTTGCCAACCAGCTGAGCTTTTCTCAAGCGGCAGAGAGTTTGTGCGTCACTCAAGGTGCCGTGAGCAAACAGATTGCGACGCTAGAGCAACTGGTTGGGCTGCCTTTAATTCAACGTGGTATCAACGGTATTGAGCTCACCGAAGAAGGAAAACGTTACTTACCCAAGGTAACCGAAGCGCTGGAGATCATCCAACATGCGACGGCAAGCTTGATCCAAACCGACACAGAGCAAGAATTATTGGTAGTCGATGTCACGCCTTCTTTCGCCAGTTTGTGGTTGGTGCCGAACATTGATGCATTCCATCAAATCCATCCTGATATCCGCGTTAAAGTTCGCACCAGTGATGGTCCAATAAATCAGTTAGACGTAGACAGCGACATCACCATCCGTTGCCTTCCTCTTTCTAGTCACTACGAGCATGGTCGATTGTTGCGTCAAGAAACGCTGCTGCTAACGGGCTCAACAAGTTCTTCAACGTGTAACCACAAACAGTCCATTACGGATTTCGCATTTATTCCGCAAACGACACGCCCGCAATTGTGGGAGCAGTTCAAACTAGAACAATCTCTGCAAAGCGCGATTTATTATCACCCCGTCGGTCATGAGCATTTCTATCTTTCTTATGAAGCGGTCAAGCTTGGCAAAGGGCTTGCTCTTCTGCCTGATTTTATGGTGCAACAGGCGATGTCGAGAGATGAGGTCTACCACATCCAACAACTGAGTATGCTTAGCCATTATGGATATTACGTATTTGTGCCGAACTACCGCCTCGCAGCACGAAAAGTATCACTGTTCAATGATTGGCTATTTACTCAGCTTGGGGAAGGCGTCGGTTAAATAACGACTCCGCTTCAATTTTTCAATCTGTGGTTGAAGCCAGCACATCAAAAGATATTCGCGTTACACTGAAGGTGTTGCCAACTGTAATGAGGGTTTATGACGTTATCTCCTGCCTTTCTGCGTAAAATCTGGTACTCCCCTTCTGTCAACCTTGGTCTGCGTGCCACCAGCGCGATTGTTCTGTGCATGGGGTTGGGTGTGTTATTCAACCAAATCAATCTCGCCATGACAGCTTTAATGACCATGCCTGCAGCATTGATCAGCGGTTTAGACACTGCCGGTCCTAGGCGTTGGACACGCTTTGCAATTACCGCTTTCACGTGGAGCATTACGCTCGTCATCAGTTATGCTCTGCTGAATATGGCCTTACCGCTGTGGCTGACTTACGGCGCGATGGGAGCAGTATTGGCGAGTACAGCAGTGAATGGTCCGTTTTGGGGACGCCTTGGCATGTCGAGCTTACTGATCGCGGTCGTGAGCTTGTCACTACATAATTCCAGCGCGGTACTTGGTCTCTATCCTATGTTGGTGTTGGGACCACTCATTTTTGCGCTGTTCAGTTGGCTTTGGTTTGCCTTATGGAAGCATTACGCGCTGCGTGTATGTCTTTCTGCGATTTACGAGACGCTAGCGGACTACATTCAATATCGCCAAGCTTTTTTACTTGGAAGCGAAAACGATGCCCCGAAGCGACGCATCAAATATCATTTGATTGAACTGTTTCAGCAAGCCCTACAATCGGAATCTTTTCGATCGAAACATGAAGACGCAAACTCTCTACGTCAGGCTTTGTTTTTGGCGCTCGATACATTTGAAGTCGTCTTGAGCAGCCATACCAGCAACCCTGATCTGCTTAAGCAATTTCAATCCAGTAAACCGAAGCGAGATCTGCTCTTGGTTTGGAGCCAACACTGTCAGCAAAGATTAAGACACAAAGCCAAGCAGCTTTTGCATAACACGCATGAAGAGATGGAACACTTAAGCTCACTGGAGCAGGAAGCCCATGATTTGATTGAGGCAGTGAAGCTAGAAGACCAACCTCGTTTTCGCTACTGGGCATACGCGGTCAAGCATATTTCTCGTCGTATTGAGCTTAATGAACCTGCTTATGAACGTTCCTTTGAGGTACAACCATTCGAACTGTCTTTCCGTTTACCAAGTCGAGACAACCCGATTTGGCGCCACGTGACTCGCGTTGGTTTGATGTTTGCTCTTGGCGCTGGGATTGCCGAATACTTTGAATTGATTCGCCCGGATTGGGTGTTGATTTCCATGTTGATGGTGATCCAGCCGAGCTTCTTGGCAACCCGAAGTAAAACTTGGCAACGCTGTTTAGGTACGGCGCTTGGGGTATTGTTCGCCACCTCATTGATTCATCTAGGCGTACCAACGACCATCCTGTTTGTGTTGATCGCAGTTCTATTACCTGTCGCAATGCTCAATATTATGCGTCATTATTCGCTGGCGATTGGCTGTATTACCGCACTGTTGATTTTGGTTTATCAGACCATGGCACACCAAGGGCTCGACTTTGCTGCACCGCGCCTGATAGACAATGTCGTCGGTGGTGCAATTGTCTTGCTCGGTTATGGCTTATTGTGGCCGCAGTGGCGAGGTAAAGAGATTCATACCCAAGCATTAAAAGCACTCGATAGTTCAAAAAGCTTATTTGTGTATTGCTATGAGCAGTTACAAGTCGACACAGAGCAACGTGATCACATGGCGCTCACTAAGCAACGTGCCGCTATGCTCACTGCTGAAAGCGACCTTGAACTGATTTACAACGAGATGCAACAAGAGCCAAGGCACACTCGTGCCGATCCGCATTATTATGAAGATATGTTGAGCCATTATCGCTTGTTGAGCCACTACCTCTGCTTGCTGATTCCTCTAGTGAGAACGGGGGCTCATTACCAAGGCTCACCGCAAGTCGAGCGCCTGATTCATGATGCGATGGATGCGTTGATCAGTACGATTCGTGACAATCGCGTGCATGAACTGCCAGCGCTGAGCAATAAAACCGATGCCGATCATCCCTCCTCGACCACAGGACAGCGCTCTGTCGAAGAGATCATCTGGTTAGCATTGATGACCATTAAACAAATGCACGACTTAGTAAGGCGTAACCTAAAAGACTAAATACGCAGCACTATTATCAACGGCGTGTCAGATTTTACTGACTGAGAACAACGTCGATTGACCAAGCTAACTAACAGGAGTATCACTCCAGCTTCGTTCCACTTTTGTTAGAGGAAAGCGTTTGGAACACATAAATGAATTATTGATGGCGATGAAGCCGCTGCTTGAGCAATATGGCTATCTCGCCCTTATCGTCAGCATCTTTCTTGAAGGCATTGGTATTCCGATGCCGGGACAATCGCTGATGATTGCAGCGTCTATCATCTCATCTGAGCATGTCATGAACCTTAGCTTAGTGATGATAGTCTCTTGGTTGAGTTGCTTTTTTGGCAACACGTGCGGCTACCTGATTGGCTACTACTTTGAAGGTTGGTTAGACAAGAAAGGCTATATTTCTGGCCCCAAAATGCAGAAGCTACAAAATACGATTCAGAAGTATGGTCCTGCTTGTTTAGTTGTCAGTCGCTTTGTTGAAGGGATGAAGCAGTTTATGCCTCTTGCTTGTGGTATTGCTAAGATGCCGCGCAAAGAGTTCTTGCTGGGTAACGCCCTTGCAACCACCATTTGGGTTGCCGTATTCAGTTTGCTCACCAACTTTACGTTTGAGCACTTGAGCGTCCTTAGCCAGTTCTATACCGATCATCGCTATGTGGTTTGGTCCAGTGCAGCACTGCTGTTCTCACTGATGATCTTCGCGCTTCTCAAACGAAAAAAAGCGTAAATGCCCTAAATAAATAACATCCCACAAAGGCTCACGGTATCAATAAGATATACTATGTGAGCCTTTTATATTGGTCTTTTACACTTAAAATAACCAGCCATTTAGACGTCTAGACGTTGACAAGTCTTTGGTGTCAGATTAGTCTGCTCGCCTTATTTATTGATTATGTTGTCGTTCACATGTCTGGTTCTAAAAATTCTAATAAAGCAATCGCACCATCAGCGGTCGCACTTTTACCTTTAGTGCTATTCCTTGCGCTGTTTATTGGCGTAGGCACTTATCTTTCTTTTCAGGGTGTCGCTCTGGCATTCTATCAATTCCCAGCACCAATCGCTGCTTTGCCAGCGGTGATTCTCGCTCTTATTCTAAGTAAAGATAAGCTCAATAAAGCAATTGAACATTTTATGCAGGGTGTTGGTCATTCCGACATCATCGCCATGTGCATGATCTACTTGCTTGCAGGCGCTTTTGCATCGGTAGCAAAAGCATCTGGCGGTGTCGATGCAACGGTTAATTTTGGCTTGGCTACCTTACCCTCTGGCTTAATCTTACCGGGTATCTTCGTGATTTCTGCATTTATTGCGACCGCGATGGGTACGTCAATGGGCACCATTGCCGCTATAGCTCCAGTAGCATTGGGTATTGCGCAGTCTGCTGGCATGAGCATTCCTCTTACCGCAGGTGTAGTACTGAGTGGAGCCATGTTTGGTGATAACCTGTCGATAATTTCGGACACTACAATTGCTGCAACACGCTCTCAGGGATGTCAAATGAAGGATAAATTCAGAGAGAATGTCCGCATAGCAATACCAGCAGCCTTAGTCGCTATTGCAATTTTTACTTACTTTAGTACGGAAGCGGTATTACCCGAGACTGGGGCTATTGAATGGCTTAAGATTTTACCTTACATCTCTATTCTTGTACTAGCCGCTTCCGGAGTGAACGTCTTCGTCGTATTGACAATAGGGATAGGCTTAGCAGGAATTAGCTGCTTGACCTTTGTGAAAGATTACGCCGTTGCTAACCTTGCAAATGATGTTTATTCTGGCTTCACTAATATGCAAGAGATCTTCTTACTATCGATGTTAATCGGTGGTTTAAGTGAACTCATGCGCCGCCAGGGTGGCTTAGCATTTCTGACAAATCTTGTAAGTAACATGATAGCTAAATTTAGTTCAAAGCATTCTCTGAACGTCAGTAGCCGCGCAAGTGAGTTAGGTATTGCTGGCCTGGTTGCGATGGTGAATACCTGTACCGCCAACAACACCGTTGCCATCATTGTATCAGGTAGCGTGGCTCGTCAACTGGCAGAAGAGAACAACGTATCACCACGTCGCTCTGCAAGTTTGTTGGATATCTTCTCATGTGTTATCCAAGGTGTATTGCCATACGGCGCACAAGTTCTGCTACTGGGCTCGGTATTTCACCTTTCTCCACTAGAAGTCGTCGCGAACTCTTACTACTGTTTCGCGCTTGCAATTGCAGCAATCGTGGCGGTGTTTATCAAGCATCCAGCGCGTCAGTCTGTAACTCAGGCTGAAAGCTAAAATTAGATTTGAAGAAGGCTCCGATTGGAGCCTTTTTTGTGTCTTAAGAAAAGAAGAGATTCCCTACTCGCTCCTTCGTCGCTCTAGGGAATGACGTGGTGAGGGGCTGAGCATCTAACTGGCGGAGGTAAACGCTGAACCGAAAAGTTGTTAGTTAGAAGAGTAGCCCGCAAACAGATATGACCGACTTGATCCTTCATCGCTCTAGATAATGACGCTATGTAAAACCAAGCATCCACCGAGGCTAATTCCGTCATTCTCGAGAAGGAGGAACGACTGAGTCGGGAATCTCTCTCATGCGCGTAATTATTTAAATCTGCTCGTACAAATCATCCCACTTGGGATTCGTTTCATTTATTAACCTTTCCTTCCAACTCCGATTCCATTTCTTCAATTGCTTTTCTCTACTTATCGCAGTGTAGAAATCATCAAAAAGCTCAAAATACACCAGCTTGTTTGTCTTATGCTTCCTAGAAAATCCCTTCTCAACCGCATTTTTGTGCTGCCAGATACGTTTTTTTAGATTCCCTGTAACACCGATATATAAAGCACTTTTCGTTTTGCATGTAACTATATAAACCGCAGGTTGCTTCATACTTTTAGTCCTCAGCCTTTTTATCGAGCTAAGGCTACAAAAATAAATACAACTCAAGGTGTGATAAAAGAGTGGCGAATTATGAGTTTGAAAAAGATTCCCTACTCACTCCTTCGTCGCTCTAGGGAATGACATGGTGAGGGACTGAACATCTAACTGGCTAAGGTAAACGCTGAACCGAAAAATTTTTAGTGAGAAGAGTAACCCGTAAACAGATATGACCGAATTGCTCCCTCATCGCTTTAGAGAGTGATACCCTGAGAGACTGAGCATCTAGCTGACTGAAGGAAACGTTGAACCGAACAAATCCACAGTTAGAAGAGTAACTCGTAAACAGAGGTGTCCTAATTGCTCCTTCGGTACATTAGGAATGTGACGCTGTTAAGGACTGAGTATCGATATAGCTTAAGCAAACGCTGAACGGAACAAACTCCTACCATGATAGCGCAGGTTGCTAATATGGAGCCGCTCTAGATAATGACGCTATGTAAAAGCAAGCATCCACCGAGGCTAATTCCGTCATTCTCGAGAAGGAGGAACGACTGAGTCGGGAATCTCTCAAATTAACTACCACTCAGGCTAAAGCGAAAACTCTCCACATCATGCAGTGGTACACCTAGCAATTCACTGACCTCTTTTAGTCGTTGTACTTGCTCTGCATTATTTTTAGCGAGTTGACCATCCGAACTCAAATGGTTGTTCTCAAAGCCTACCCGAACATCCAATCCCAGTAACATTGCATGGGTTAAACAGTCTTGCTCTCTCGTGCCAAACGCGCACACGGCACATCTAACGTTCTCTTCGATAAAGCGCTCCAAATACAGTGCCCGTAAATCCCATGGTGAAGATTGTTGAGCCTCATGATATCGACCAAGAACCACTAACGCGTGTTGGTTGTGCTTGGGTAAAACACCTCGATCTCGTAGGGAGAAATAGCGTTCGATGTCTGCCTGATCATACAAAATGATTTGGCTGAGAATGCCCTGAGCAGCGACCCAATCAAAAAAGGCAAAACCTTGCTCCTCACTCTGCTCATCAGGAATCAGTTCACGCAAAGCAAAAGAGGCGGCTTCTGGTTTTACCGCTTTGATCAGCGCCATTTGCTGTTGTGGTGAATACATACCAACAGCCTCAGTTGTGAGCTGAACAATCATCGAATCCCCAACCGCAGCTTTCACCGCGTGGTAGATTTCTAAGTTGTCATCAACCTCTAGAGAATGCCTGCCTTGCGCATCTCTCGCGTGCAAATGGATCATGGTAGCCCCTGCCGTTTGACATGCTTTCGCCTCGGCCACCATTTCTTCAATAGTCATCGGCAATTGATCATGGTCTTGCTTGGTTTTTCTCGCCCCATTGGGCGCAACAATAATCGCGATTCGAGCTATTTCAGTTTGGGAGTTCACTACCATTTCTGCGACACCTCTCTAAGTGTACGAGTGAGCTTTTCCACCAGCTCGTCAATATGGCTTCGTTCAATGATAAAAGGCGGAGCGAGAAGGATATGATGCCCATTTACACCATCAATCGTGCCGCCCATTGGGTAGCACATCAGCCCATTTGCCATCGCTTGTTGTTTTATGTTTTTGTCTGCCAAGGTTGAATTAGACAGCGGTGTTTTACTTAATTTTTCTGCGACAAGCTCAATGCCAAGAAACAGCCCTTTACCACGAATATCCCCAACATACGGGAAGTCTGAAAGCGCTGACTCGAGTTCTCTTTTTAACATTGCTCCTTGTTGATTGACGGCTTGCAGGAGCTTTTGGTCACCGATGGTCTGAATGGTTGCAACGGCAGCCGCGCACGCAACAGGGTGCGCCATAAAGGTATGCCCGTGCTGAAAGAAGCCACTACCAGACGCAATCGCTTGATAGACTCTATCGTTGGCAACAACGGAACCGATAGGTTGATAACCCGCCCCTAATCCTTTCGCCATGCAGACTAAATCCGGGAAGGCCTGCTCTTGTTCAAAAGCAAAAAAGCTACCGCTGCGCCCAACACCACACATAACCTCATCCATGATCAGCAACACATCATAGCGATCGCAAATCTCTCGTATTCGTTTGAAGTAACCTTGAGTGGCAGGTACTGCACCAGCTGTTGCGCCAACAATCGGCTCTGCAACAAACGCCATGACGTTATCCGCACCCAGCTCTAAAATCTTAGCTTCAAGTTCATTGGCAGCTCTCAGTGAATAATCGAGTTCTGATTCGTCTTCTCTTTGATGACGATAGGCATAACACGGCGCAATGTGATGGCTTGGGTGCAAAATGGGTTTAAAAGGCTCACGCCGCCATTCGTTACCACCAACAGCCAACGCACCAAGCGTATTACCGTGGTAGCTTTGTTGGCGGGCAATAAACCGCTTTTTCTCTGGCTTACCGCATTCCACAAAGTACTGCCTTGCCATCTTTAGTGCCGATTCAACCGCTTCAGAGCCCCCACTGACTAAGTAGACGTGATTGAATTGTGATGGCATTTGCTGGCAAATCAGCTCAGCCAACTGCTCACTTGCTTCACTAGTAAAAAAGCCAGTGTGAGCAAAAGATACTTTTTCGATTTGGTCGAGCATGGCTTGTTTAACAGCTTGGTGGCTGTGCCCAAGGTTTGATACGGCAGCGCCACCGCAAGCATCGAGATATTGGTTGCCTTGATTATCGAACAGATAAACCCCTTCCCCTCTGGCGATAGTGGGCAATTTGGCGTGGCAATGACGGTGAAACACGTAAGACATGAACGTCCCTTCCTAGTGACTATTTTCTAAGCATAGTCAGGAAGATACGATTTATAAGCAAGGTAAGAAAAGTGCACCGCCATGAGCATTTGGAATACCATAACCCAAACACTAAAAAAACCTTATAAATAAGAACCTTAGAAAAATATACTCAGCTTTATTCAAGGGAGGACTACAGGTGACCGAAAGCTATATTAATAACGGATAAAGCCCCTTCGCTTCCCTTCTAAAACTAAGCTTCTAAAACTCAGTGCTTGCTAGCAAATTCCACATAAGCATCACTCATTTATCTGATCTGGATTAAAGATCAAATCAACATCGCAACGCTCTTCTTCAATATACACTAGATTGATTAAAGCATATGCCATTACGGAGCCTTTATATGAAATCAACATGGATTCCTTTCGCCCTCTCCAGTCTTGCACTAACGGGCTGTTTTTCAGACGAAACTAAACAAGCAGAAGCCGTTGCCGAGCCAATTAAAGTGACCGCTGCCGATAAGATATTCTTTGGTGGCGATATCCTCACAATGGCCGGAGATACCCCAGAATACGCCGAAGCGATTGCAACATTAGGAGAGAAAATCATCTATGTCGGCAGCAAAGAAGGCGCAATGGAGCATAAATTTGGCAAGACCCAGTTGGTTGATTTAAAGGGGAAAGCTTTACTCCCCGGCTTTATTGATCCTCACAGCCATGTTTATGGTGTTGGCTTGCAGGCAATGGTGGCAAATGTGCTTCCTTCTCCTGATGGTCAAGCAGACACAGTAGATGACATTGTGGCCATTCTAAAGTCGGCCGATCAAGACGATACACAACGCCTGTTCATAGAAAAAACAGGTTGGATCCTAGGATTTGGTTATGACGATGCACAGCTTGATCGCTACCCTACCAAAGCAGATTTAGACAAAGTCAGCACTGACAAACCCGCTCTTATTATTCACACCTCTGGGCACTTAAGTGTCGCGAACAGCAAAGCGCTTGAGTTAGCCGGCATCACAGCAGAATCTCAAGATCCTCAGGGTGGTGTAATTCGTCGGATGGAAGGCAGCCAAGAACCAAATGGGGTATTAGAAGAAAATGCGCACTTTGCTATGCTCTTCGGCCTCACTAAAGTTATTGACCTCGAGCTACAAGACATGATGCTCGAAGCGGCTCAAAAGATGTATGCCGAATATGGTTACACGACCGCTCAGGAAGGTCGCGCGACCACCGAAGGTTATGAAGCAATGAAGCGTGCGTCCAAAGAGAGTAAGTTACTTATCGACTTGGTGGCTTATGCGGATATGGTTTCAAGCAGCGATTTTATGAGCTCTGAATACAACTCTCTCACTTACACAAATCACTTCCGTATTGGAGGCGTTAAACTTAACTTTGACGGCTCACCACAAGGAAAAACAGCATGGTTAACACAGCCATACTTCCATCCACCTCATGGACAGTCCAAAAGTTATCTTGGGTATCCGACCTTCAAAGATGAGCAAGCTTATCAATACGTTGAAACCGCGTTTAAAAACGATTGGCAGGTACTGACGCATTCCAATGGGGACGCCGCCATCGAGCAGTTTATTGATGCTGTAGAAAAAGCGAACGAAAAGCTCGGTAAAAAAGACCGACGTCCAGTTCTAATACACGGGCAAACCATTCGCCAAGATCAAATTGACCGTTTGGCGGAACTGGGGATATTCCCATCTCTCTTCCCAATGCACACATTCTACTGGGGTGATTGGCACGCTGAGTCTGTTCTGGGGCACCCTCGAGCGGACTTTATCTCGCCAACTAAAGCGGTACGAAATGCAGGTTTGATGTTCAGCACTCACCACGATGCACCTGTCGCTCTACCAAGCTCATTCCGAGTGTTAGATGCAACCGTAAACCGAACCACTCGAACCGATAAAGTGCTGGGACCAGATCAAAGAGTAGATGCCTATACGGCACTGCAAGCCATGACGATTTGGCCGGCATATCAACACTTTGAGGAAACAACAAAAGGCAGTTTAGAAGTCGGTAAAAACGCTGATTTGATCATCTTAGATAAAAACCCACTCAAGGTAGAACCTGACACTTTGAAGGACTTAAAAGTCCAACAAACTATCAGCCGAGGTGAAACCGCTTATCAACGCTAAAGCTATCAAACGTTTGAATCAAAACCGCCTCAGATGAGGCGGTTTTGTTTTGTTAAGCAGTTTACATATCGGTTAGCTCGCAATCTACACGAGAGAATGCTGCCCTTTGTTATCTAACCTAATATTTTAGCTAGACTTATTAGGACAAGAACCAAGGCTAGGAAAGGCACATGACAAAAATCGCATCATGGATGATGGGGGCTCTGCTCTTGCTCTGCAGTCATTTAACTCAAGCAAGTGACCCTTTTCCACTTTCTCCCCCAAACTTTTCGACGCCACAACAAGCGATAATAAGCTTCAATGACCTAGTGTCTGAAGCGAATCAAGAGCTCAATCTCATACTGGCTGATCAAAAGCACAACACTGAGCCTAATCGACAGAAAGTGTATGCACTTTTCGATAAAGCAACTCAAGTCTTTGACTTAAGTGATGTGCCTGATTCTAGCCAAAATAGAGTGGCACTCGAGTCCGTGATGCTAATGAAAGAGATTCTCGACCGAGTGCCTCTCATTGAGCTTTCCAAAATTCCAAATAGCAATGCACTAGCACAGTGGAGAGTGCCAGAAACAGGTTTAGAACTAGTGAAGCAGGCCGATGGTCAATATCGCTTTTCCCAGCAAACCGTAAAAGGGTTGTATCGCGACTACCTTCTAGTCAAGCACTTACCCTCTCATTCCGAAGCATCCCTCGACTACTTTAAATACTACTCACTGAGTGCTGGACGTTTAATTCCGCCACACTGGTTTTATCTTATCGAATCCTTGCCGGACGTATTTATGGTCGAGTATTGGAGCCAAGCCCTCTGGCAATGGCTGGGGTTAACCATATCGTTCATGGCAATGAGCGGCGTTCTCATTCTTCTGTTCCACAATGTTAGTGCGCCTGTAACAAGATCAATTCTCGCCGTATTAACCTTGAGCGGTTTTCTATACCTTGCAGACTACCAACTTAATTTAACGGGCACGTTAATGTCGACGTTGAATATAGTTATCGAACTCATCTGTTGGCTCTTGCTCGGCCAAGTCGCTTACCTTGTTATCTATCAAGCTTGTCGCCTACTGATGAAGAAACAACGCTCGAATTCAACATTACGTCATAGCCTGGCACAAATTATTGGTACTCTTTTGGGCTCAATGGCTGCGATCGCTTGCCTCGGTTACGGTTTAAATCGATTAGGGGTACCTGTATACGGAATCGTAACAGGATTGAGTCTTGGAGGGATGGCCATTGCACTCGCAATTCGCCCCACAATGGAGAACTTAATTGGTGGTGTCATTTTGTTTTTGGACAAATCTTTGTCGGTTGGGGATTACTGCCAAATTGGTAATCAATCAGGCATTATAGAGCAAATAGGAGTGCGCTCGACTCGTATCAGGGCAAAAGATAGAACCCAAATTACCATCACCAACGGGGACATGATTAAGCATGAAATCATCAACTTTAGCCGTCGAGACCGTTACCCGTTCAAGGCAACCATTGGATTACGGTATGAGACCAGTATGTCTCAACTCCAAACGATCACGAAGAAGATAGCAAACTTGCTCCAAGAGCACCCTAACGTTTTAGATTCACCTATTCGAGTACACTTTGATACCTTCAATGCCTACAGTTTGGATATTAAAGTTCTCGCTCACCTGAATACAACGAGTAAAGAGACATTTCTTAATTTGCAGCAATCGCTACTGATATCGATTAATCAGATTATTGAAGCGGAAGACGCAAAGTTCGCTTTGCCTTCTCATACCACTTATCTCGCCACCGATTCTGTACAGCCGGCAGCTACAGCCCAAGTTCAAATTAAAGCTCAAGCAATAGATCAAAACACATAATGTAAAACCGCCTCAGACGAGGCGGTTTCTACGAGACTAAAAAGTAGTTTTGAGCGCGGCTTTAACGGCTTTATTCAATTTGCCCAAGACCAACTCAAATACCCAACGAATGAACGAATAGGTAAATTTAATGGCAATCTGGGCAACTTTTCCTGCAAACACCAACATGTGGCCAAGTAAACCTTTCACTCGCTCAGTAAACTCGGTGGAGAGCTCTGAAATTTTGACCATAGAACGCGCCATTGCATCATAGATGGTCGCGATGGCCGCGCCACCACTCTGTAGGGCAAAAACCGTCGCTGCAAAGCCACCATCGATTAACAACGTGAGGATTGCAGCTGAAATCTTATCTGCCCAGTCAGCGGAAGGTTTCGCTTGCAACCGATTCTCGTAGTTCAAAATAACACGCTTAAAAGCTGAGTTTGCAGTTTGAAGTCCTAGACTATCCCACGTTGCTGATTGCGTGTAAGAGCTATATTCCGACATAAAATGTGCGCTGGGGAGAAGCCCCTGCGCGCGACTCAATATGTACTCAGAACCATCATAAGGCACGTGATAAAAAGGCCATACAGGTGCTTTGGTCACTGGGTCTGCACCATTGACGCAACGGTAGTGCGACGAAATACGCGATGATGAATTCATCGAAAAAGCTTTCATACCGACTCTTGGTGAGCCAAAGGTATACAGGTTCACTTTTCCTTTAAACTCTGGGGAGGCCGATATCCAGTTAGCAGCCAACGTAGCTAATGCACCACCTAAGCTGTGTCCAACACAATGGACCGTGCCACTACCAGTTACCGGATTTTCGCGCAGAAAGCGAGTGAGACCTTTTTTCATGGAATAAAAAGTCGTTTGAAACCCCGAATGCACGATCTCTCCGGTGCCCGTTCCTTTTCCACTACACGTTAGGTCAGTAATTCCATCCGCTAAACCCGCAGTGCCTCTAAAAGCTAAAACAAGGTCATTCTTATGGCGCTGACTTTTTCCTTTCCCTAAAAGAGCAAATCCCGTTTCAGGCCGAAAGAAAAAACCACCAGATGTACCTGTAACCATGTTTTGGAAAGAGAAGTCATTTCGAAGCGAAAGAGGAACTTCTAAATCTTCTAAGTTCTTTTTGATGGAGTAAGCTGCTGATGCCAAGTAGCTGGCTTGCTTTGGAGAAATGTCACTCATAACTATTTAGCCATATCCTTTTTTGCAATGTAAGTATCTGAGTCTTCGTCATATAAGTAAGTAGTCACCCTCTCGTGATTCCAATCACAAACCGAGTAAACCGAAATAGGTGCACCTTTTTCCGGAGCGATCTCTACTTCATGGATACGTTCAATATTTTTTAGTTCACAGTTAATATCAGAGAGCATTGATACTAGAGGTTTTCTTCCATCGGTAGGTGACCAGACACCCCAAAGCTTCTTCTGTTCGCCGTTATAATTAAGAAAAACCTTCTGATGAACCCTTAAGCTTCCGCCAAAGATATCTCCTGGTGCACTGGAACGAACGGTGACAGGCTCGAAGGAAAACTCTCCATATTCATTGGTTCGAGTTTCGTCGGTTAAGGTTTTGCCCTTCTTATAGCCTTCATAATAAAGCTCTCGATAAACCGTTAATCCTGCTTGTGGTACGCCATCTAGCTTGATGACACCACGCACTTCTGGGGACATTTCCACATCGTATTTTTTAAACGGCCAAAACATTGCACTTGCTCCTACCGAAAATAGAGCTAAGGCCAATATAAGTAAGGTTCTTTTAGCCATACTCTTTCTCTATCCATTGATTCTTTTTGGGATGATATGGAAAAAGACGAGGGAGTGAGAGGAGTTAATAAACGGGAAGTAATTTGTGGGAAGCAATTCGAAGTATCATGTAATTAAGACATTTGTTTTTATTAATTCTTAAACACTCGTGCCAATTATCTCTCTACATTGATGATTGGACTTGCTGTAAAAGCCAACGTCTAAATCGTGCTGTAGGCTCACTTTTGGTATTAATGATCAGGTAGTAGCCTGCGTTAGCATCCACAGATTCAAATGGCGAGACTAAGCGACCAGATGCTAACTCGTCTTCCACCAGCGCCATGCGTGCCATTGCGATACCCACTCCGGCTTCGGCCGCTGACATTGCCATATCAGTACGATTAAAGAAGTGCCCTACATCTGTTTTAAAATCGAATCCCATACTTGATGCCCAATACAGCCATTCATAGTCACGCGGAGCCTTATCCCATGGCATAGCATCGTGCAGTAACGTCGCGTCTCGCCATTGTTCTGGCGACGCTTTAAGAGTTTTTAGCCACCTATGATCCTCAAGGTATTTGGGGCTCATCACCGGTAGAAGTTGCTCATCGAGAATCCGCTCTGCACTTTTATCTCGATAGGGGTGAGAACCGTAGTCTATCGCAACGTCGTAGTCTTTTAGCTCGCTATTCACCAACGCCCCCTCAGCAAAAATCTGTACTTGGAGATCGGGATTTTCTAGGTGAAAGCTTTCAAGACGTGGGACCAACCATTTAAACGCAAACGAAGGCGTCAACTTGAGGCGAATTTCATTGTGGAGCTTTTCAATCTGTAGCTCTTCAAGTGTCTTCCCGAGCTCAGTGAAGTGAAATTGCGTAGATTGAGATAATTGTAACCCTTTGGGTGTTAGTCGAATGCCACGCGAATGGCGTTCAAACAAAGTAAAACCTAGCTGCTCTTCTAATTGAATGATTTGCTGACTGATCGCACCAGTCGTCAAGTGCAATGCTTTTGCAGCACTGGTGAAACTGCTGTGTTCTGCCACTTGGCTAAATAGCCACAGCCCGCTAACAACACTACTTTTCATTCTTGAGCCTATAGTTTTTCTAAACGCTGAATGTAATTTATATCGATTGTTAACAAAAGGTAAAGAAGACAAACTGCGCAACATAGAAAATGTGTGGAGTGCATCAATGGAAGTCATCGTGTTAGGCAGTGGTGTTATCGGTTTAACCTCAGCTTGGTATTTATCTCAGGCTGGCTATCAGGTCACCGTTATCGATCGCCAAGCAAATAGTGCGATGGAAACCAGCTTCGCCAACGCCGGACAAATCTCTTACGGTTATTCTTCACCATGGGCTGCGCCGGGGATACCACTCAAAGCCATAAAGTGGCTCACTGAAGAGCATGCACCACTTAAAATAAAGCCATCTCTCAGTCCAGATCTAATTCGCTGGGCAACGCAAATGGTGTCGAACTGCACCTTATCCCGCTATCAGATCAACAAAGCAAGAATGCTCTCTATCGCCAATCATAGTCGCGCGTGTTTGGAGCAGTTACGCCGTGATCATGCGCTTGAATACCAAGGACGCCAATTGGGCACCCTGCAAGTATTTCGCTCTCAGCAGCAACTCGATGCTATAGAGAAAGACCTTAAGCTGTTAGAGCAAAGCGGTACACGCTTTCAGTTAATGAATGTCGAACAGTGCATCAAACAAGAACCGGGGTTGGCATTAGTGAAAGAAAAGCTGGTCGGCGGGTTATATCTACCTGATGACGAAACGGGTGATTGTTTCCAGTTCTGTCAGCAGTTAACAGAGCTTGCGAAAGCCCATGGCGTCAGGTTTGAATTCAATACGGAGGTGAGTAATTGGGTTACTGTAGGCAAAAAGATCATGGGTGTCCAAACGAACCGTGGTTTGTTTAAAGCAGACCAATTTGTGCTTGCCTCCGGCAGTTACTCGACAGCATTACTCAAGCAGCTTGAGATCAACATTCCTGTTTATCCCGTCAAAGGCTATTCACTGACGGTGCCGATTAAATGCGAGCAATTTGCGCCACGTTCTACCGTCATGGATGAAACCTATAAGGTGGCCATGACGCGCTTTGATGATCGCATTCGCGTCGCAGGAACCGCAGAGCTAGCAGGCTTTGATCCTTCATTGCCACAAAAGCGCAAGAATACGATTGAAATGGTGATTCGTGATTTGTTTCCGCAAAGTGCCGACTTCACTCAAGCCGAGTTCTGGAGCGGTTTTCGCCCCATGACACCAGATGGTACGCCTATTATTGGTGCAACACCTTACGAGAACTTATTTACCAATACGGGACATGGCACCCTCGGTTGGACAATGGCGTGTGGCTCAGGACAAATACTTGCAGACATCATGCTGAATTCGGATACCAAAGTAACAAATCACTCAGAATTAAGCTTGAACCGTTACGCCTAAACACCTGCAATCCAATTCAAACAGCGTATTACTCCACAAGTTGAATAACATTTAGAAGATATGACTTTCTATATTAGCAGTACATTTTCATGACAATGTGCTGCATATTCAATCAATTCATTGTAATTTCCAATAAAAACCACCCATACACATAACAAGAACCAATTTTTAACAATATTTAAGCATTCTGTGTCCACCATCACGCTACAAAGGATTTTTAGTTAAAAAGGTTAACAATTGCATTACAAAAAAGGGTAATGTGTTGTACGAAAAACAACCACAAACATAACAAACAGGGAAAATACTCATGCAGTCATTAGTTGATTTTCTGAATGGAATTATCTGGAGTCCGGTACTAATTTATTTGTGCCTTGGTGCTGGTTTGTTCTATTCGATCATGACGCGCTTTGTGCAGATTCGTCACTTCTTTGAAATGTGGCGCTTGCTACTTAATGGTAAGAGTTCAACCAAGGGGATTTCATCATTTCAGGCATTGGCCGTTTCACTATCTGGCCGTGTTGGTACAGGTAACATTGCAGGTGTTGCAGCAGCTATCGGTTTCGGTGGTCCAGGTGCCGTTTTCTGGATGTGGGTTGTTGCCTTCTTTGGCGCAGCAACAGCATATGCAGAATCAACACTAGCACAGATTTATAAAGAGGAAGACGAAGGCGAATTCCGCGGCGGTCCAGCTTACTACATTGAGAAAGCGATGGGTCAGAAGTGGTACGCATGGATCTTCGCAATTGCAACCATCTTTGCATGTGGTGTTCTACTGCCTGGTGTTCAATCGAACAGTATTGGTAACGCAGTAGAAGCAGCCTTTGGCTCAGGTGACATGATTGAAACCGCTATTGGTACCTTCAGTTTCGCTAAAATTTTCACTGGTACGGTTGTCTGTGTCATTCTTGCCTTCATCATCTTTGGTGGCGTAAAGCGCATCGCGAACTTCACTCAAATTGTCGTTCCGTTCATGGCGCTGGCTTACATCATCACCGCGTTCGTTATCATCCTACTTAACATCGGTGAGATTCCACGCATCGTTGGCATGATCATTGGTGATGCATTCACGCCGATGGCTGGTATTGGTGCTGCGATTGGTTGGGGTGTAAAACGTGGTGTTTACTCTAACGAAGCAGGCCAAGGTACAGGCCCTCACGCAGCAGCAGCGGCAAGTGTTGATCACCCAGCACAACAAGGTCTGGTTCAGTCGTTCTCTATCTACATCGATACGCTGCTAGTATGTTCTGCAACCGCGTTTATGATTCTTATCACTGGTGCTTACAACGTACAAGGTGCGGTGGAAGGAACATTCCTTGTACAAAACCTACCAGCAGACATCGGCGCGAACGGTCCTGTATTTACGCAAATGGCGATTGAAAGTGCCCTACCTGGCGTTGGTAAACCGTTTATTGCTATTGCACTGTTCTTCTTCGCTTTCACAACGATTCTGGCTTACTACTACATCGCAGAGACCAATATCGCGTACATCCGCCGTACGTTCAAAGTTAACGGCTTAATGTTCGTCTTAAAGCTCGTGCTTATCACAGCCGTATTCTACGGTACGGTTAAGACAGCCAATCTCGCATGGGCAATGGGTGATGTCGGTGTTGGCCTAATGGCGTGGCTGAACATTGTCGGTATTCTGATCATCTTCTTCATGTCGAAGCCAGCCCTAAAAGCGCTGGCTGACTATGAAGAACAACAAAAACGCGGTGTGACTGAATACACATTCAACCCTGTAGCACTGGGCATTAAAGGCGCGGATTACTGGGAAGAGAAGTACAAACGTAAGACAGGCAAAGCACCAACTGCGGACAGCGATGCAACAGAAACGGTAGAGCAACCATCTACCTAATGCTTCACTTAGCGTCCTCCCCCAACAGGTTGGCAGGTATATAAGAAAAAGCAGTGGTCCGAATAACGGACATTAAAAAAGGGTTAGCCAGTGGCTAACCCTTTTCTTTTGCATTCAAATCAGAGCGATTAAGCTGCGATTTCTTGCGTTGCAACTTGAGGCTTTTGCTTTTCGCCGATTGGAAGCACTGTACGACCGTATTCGTTGTTCAGTACTTGAGCCATTGCAAAGTAGATTGCGCTCGCGCCACAGAAGATACCTTCGAAGCCTGCGATAGTGCCGATAAGCGTGCTGCCAGTGAAGTCACGTGCCGCAAGTAGGAAGAACAGGATAGTAAGAGAACCAAACACAACTTGCTTCGCTACTGGGTAACATAGAGAACCAATAAACATGAAGCCAGTGAAGATGCCCCATAGTAGCAGGTACCAACCCATGAAGTGTGCTGGGCTAGCTGGTAGGCCCATGTATGGCATTACGATTAAACCAACCAATGTTAGCCAGAATAGACCGTATGAAGTAAACGCAGTTGTACCGAAAGTATCACCACGTTTGAAGCACATCATGCCAACAATAACTTGGCTAAGACCACCGTAGAAGATACCCATTGCTAGGATCATTGAGTCAATTGGGAAGAATCCTGCGTTATGGATGTTAAGCAGAATCGTGGTCATACCGAAACCCATTAGGCCTAGCGGCGCTGGGTTAGCCAGTTTAGTAGACATGTAAGCGTACCTGTTTTCAAAAATGTTGATAAAAATTGCGCGCGAATTTTAATGGACAAAAAATCAAAAGAGAAAAGACGTTATTGAAAACTTAGATTGCATAAACAGGCAAGCAAACGAATAAAAAAAGACCCTGCTAAAAAGCAGAGTCTTTATAGTTACTTAGACTATTTATTGTTCAATTACTGGCAAGAGATCTCATCCCAGAACCAATTGCTCTGAGTTGGCGTTTCCCATACTCCTGGGCCATTTTTCGCAATAAAGCATTTACCTTGATAAGTCACTTTGTCGCCATTCGCTACTTGAGTGACACCCGGTTCCCATGCAATAAAGTCACCTGATACTGGTGGTTCAGGTTCTGTGACTGGTGGCTCTGTCACAGGCGGTTCAGTAACAGGAGGCTCAGTAGCCGGTGGTTCTGTTGCTGGCGGCTCTGTTGGTGTACCTGAAACTAACTTCCAAGGGTCTCCTTTCGTAGGCTCATTACCTTGTGACCACCACTTCGCTTCATACACAGCACCTTGGTAAGAAACTTGATCACCCGTGTTGTATACCTTGCCTGAATCCCAAGCAGCGATACCATCCACTGGCGGATCAACCGGATCGACTGGATCTAATTTATCGACAACGCGAACTTCAGGCCAACCAGCATGAGATTGGTAGAAGTTGGTAACACATTTCTCGTAATCACCAGCAACCAGTGCCGAATACGCGGTTTGGAAACCAACCAACTCACATTCAAATGAGTGACCGCCCGGGCGATCTGAGTAGTATTTCCAGTTACCATCCCAGTTGGTGTAAAGCACGTCAGTCGCGCCGTTAAGGTTTAAGCTACCGTAAGGCGTTTGTTGCCAACAGGTATTGGTTTCATCAGCTTCGATAGGAATTTGATAGTGCGCCGCTAGACCTTCCCAGTAACGAATGCGGTTAACTGGCTGGCCTTTGTCTTTGTTCTGCTCACCACACTCTATACCGCCATTGATGACGTTGATCGTAGTACCAAAGCCGTAACCAATGCCCGCATCAATTTCACGCTGCGATGGTACCCAAGTACGATCAATTACGTGCAGCATTGCTGGTTTTGGCGCTTGAGGGGTTAAGAAGAACCAAATTGCAGAAGCTAGGTTCAACCATGAGTCAGCGACTAAGCCCGGGTTTTTCAACAACACCGATGCATCGCCATCAAACATCACTTCAGAGAACGCGCCGTAGTTAAAGTGGTAAGAAAGCTGTTTTGCACCACGACCAAAATATCCCTGACCAGGCTCACAAGGCCAACGCTTGTTTTGCCAATCGTTCTGACCACATCCGGTGGTGTAGCCTTCTTGACCTTCAGACCACCCCATTTCACGTACGTGCACGAGTGCCTGCTGCCACTCTTCCAGTGCAAGCGGGTTGTCCGATACGTTATCAACCGCAATGTGGCCACCGGTTTCCTGAGCAAAGTGCGCGAATGCTGTCACGATGGATTTCTTACAAATCGCGTCTGAATCACGCCCGTCTGTGTACTCACCACAGAATGCAGGGAACTTACCAATCGCGCGTAGGAAGCGAGTATATGTGTACTCTGGTGCAGCCATCTGAGTTAAGAAGTCCCACTCAGCTTCAGGGAAAACACGCTCAACACGTTGAACGTTTTCTGGGTTACTTGCTGCGCCTGGAACAATCGCTTCAACAACCGTATTTGGACGAGTCTCTAACGCTTGTGACCAGATAGTATACATAGGGTCAGAGGTTTTACTTTGCTCCATAGCTTGGATGTCACCACGAGCAATCACGTAACCATTTGGATTTTGTGGGTCAGGTTGGATATTCATGCTGGCATGAGCATGTGCAGCAAGTACACAACCTAATGCAAGAGGCAGATGTTTGAGTGCAAACATGTCTAATCTCCGTATTGAACAATACAATATACAAGGAATAACTAGACACATAGTGGATCATGTAGAAAAAACACCGAGCGAAGTGAATTAATTCTGCGACGCAAATTTCATAAATAAATACTGTTACACAGCGAGTATCACAAAAACTGTTACCTCGACTCAAAAGAAAACGGGGGATAATCCCCCGCTCTCATTTATTGCTATTGCTCTGCTATTACTTGCTCTGACATTGGTGAAGATTGCTGCTTAGAGAGCACCAAATAAATGGCAAACTGCGCCACTATTGCCACCAGCACAATCAAAGGAGAAGCCATTACCCCTGCAACAAGGAAGCTTGTCAGGGCGATAGCACCGTTGAGTACCGCATAAGGCAACTGGGTTCTAAAGTGCTCATACTGCTCACAACCTGCACCAGTCGAAGACAAGATGGTGGTTTCCGAAATTGGCGAACAATGATCACCAAATAAGCCGCCAGATAGCACCGCACCAATACACACCAACAATGGCGCATCAATCGCGACAGCGGTTGGAATGACCAATGGCATCATGATGGCAAAAGTACCCCATGACGACCCTGTAGCAAAAGAGATAATACCCGCCAATAGAAAAGCCACGGCAGGCAATAACCAGTAAGGGAAGCCAGCTTGTGCTTGCTCTGCAATGTAAGCCGCAGCGCCAAGCTCTTTACCGACAGAACTCAGTGACCACGCCAACACCAAGATCACCGCAACGGACATCATGTTCGACATCCCTTTCAGGTAAACCTGAATGCCATCAGAGAGCTTTCTCACGCCATAAAACGCCATCAAACTAATTAGGGTAATTGCAGCAAAGAAATACGCCGACGACAATGCAGCACGGAAGGTGGAGCCTGCCACTTTCTGAAATGGAAAACCGTGAGGAACCAATATTGAACAAAGCACAACTAGCATGACAAGCAGCGGTGCCCAGACAAAACTTGTTTTTGCATTTTTATGCTCAAAAACATTCAACGAATCTTGCACCTTTCCAAAATCAGAACCCTGCTCTGCAAGCTGTTCGGCTTTCGCCATTGGTCCAAAATCCAGTTTGAAGAAAGAGACAATCGGCACAATCGCGATCGCTAAAAAGGCATAAAACTGATAAGGAATCGCACCAATAAAGGCATCCCAATCACTGATCCCCACATCCAGGGCTGCGAACTCTTTCTGAATCAATCCCATAATGTAAACACCCCAACCGATGAAAGGAATTAGGATAGCGACAGGTGAAGAAGTGGAATCGATGATAAAGGCAAGCTTCTGGCGAGAGACTTTCAGTTTATCAAAAAGAGGACGAAAGACAGGGCCAACAATTAACGGCGTACCAAGGTCTGAAAAGAAAATAACAACGCCGCCGAACCAAGCAGAGAGCTGCGCTTGGCATTTACTGGCAACCCACTGTGTGACCTTTTTAGCGAACGCCACGCCACCGCCAGATTTCTCCATCAAGGAAACAAAGCCACCAATGAAAACCAAAAGAAGGATGACGCCCGCGTTGTAACTGTCAGTCAGTTGCGGCAACAGGTAACTTTTCATCAGTGCGCTAAACGAATCGAGCGGACCTTTGTCAACGAATGTGCCTTCTAACATAGCCACACCGCTAACAACGCCGGCAAAAAGACCGACGACAACGTTTCTTGTGGTTAGCGCAAGGACTAACGTAATAATAATGGGGATAAGGGAGGTAACTTCTGCCTGTTCCATAGCAATACCAACTTTAATATTTAAACACTAAAAATGAATATACATTCAACCATCTCGCATGTATATATCTGCTAATAAAAAAGTTGAGATCTGCGTTCACACTTTTCAGGCATAAAAAAACCAGCCCGAAGGCTGGCTTTACTATTTTAATCTTTACGTCAAATACGAAAGCTAATTCCCAAAATAGTTGGAGTTGCAACTAGGCGACAAGCCATTTCAGCCCTATGAGCATAGGTTTACTATGTGATTAGGGTGAAATGGAGAAGTCAACAACGTTGCTACTTCAAATATGAAGGGAATATTATTCCCATTCGATTGTCGCTGGTGGCTTACCAGAGATGTCGTAAACTACGCGAGAAATACCGTCAACTTCGTTGATAATGCGGTTAGAAACCTTACCTAGGAAGTCATATGGTAGGTGTGCCCAATGCGCAGTCATAAAGTCGATAGTTTCTACCGCACGTAGAGAAACAACCCAATCGTACTTACGACCATCGCCCATTACACCTACAGAGCGAACTGGTAGGAATACCGTGAACGCTTGAGATACTTTGTTGTATAGGTCTGCAGCGTGTAGTTCTTCAATGAAGATAGCGTCTGCACGGCGTAGCAAGTCACAGTACTCTTTCTTGATTTCACCAAGAACACGAACACCTAGACCAGGCCCCGGGAATGGGTGGCGGTAAAGCATGTTGTACGGAAGACCAAGCTCTAGACCGATCTTACGAACTTCATCTTTGAACAGCTCACGTAGTGGCTCAACAAGACCCATTTCCATGTCATCTGGAAGACCGCCCACGTTGTGGTGTGATTTGATCACGTGCGCTTTACCAGTCTTAGATGCAGCAGATTCGATAACGTCTGGGTAAATCGTACCTTGAGCTAGCCATTTCGCGTTTTTCAGCTTCTTAGACTCTTCATCAAATACGTCTACGAATACGTGACCGATTGTCTTACGCTTCTCTTCTGGATCCGACTTGCCTTCAAGTGCTTTTAGGAAGCGATCTTCAGCATCAACTTTGATGATGTTCAGACCAAACTGGTCGCCAAACATATCCATTACTTGTTGACCTTCGTTTAGACGAAGAAGACCGTTATCTACGAACACACACGTTAGCTTGTCGCCGATTGCACGGTGAACCAGCATCGCTACTACCGATGAATCAACACCACCAGATAGACCTAGGATAACTTCGTCGTCACCCACTTGCTCTTTAATACGAGCAACCGCGTCTTCGATGATAGATTCAGAAGTCCATAGACGCTCACAGCCACATACGCCAAGAACGAAGTTCTCTAGCATTTGTAGGCCGCCTTTCGTGTGCGTTACTTCTGGGTGGAACTGAACGCCGTAGTACTTCTTCTCTTCGTTCGCCATCGCAGCGTACGGACATGTGTCTGTCTCACCAACTTTCACGAAGTCAGCAGGAATTTCTACTACTTTGTCACCGTGACTCATCCACACATCTTGAGTTAGCTCAAGATCTTTAAACAGTGCAGATTCACCAGAAACTTTAACTTGTGCGTAGCCGAATTCACGTTCAGTAGAACCCGCTACTTTACCACCTAGCTGCTCAGCCATAGTTTGCATGCCGTAACATACACCTAGTACTGGCACACCAGAGTCAAATACGTATTGAGGAGCGCGTGGAGAGTTATCTTCCGTTACGCTTTCTGGACCACCAGATAGGATGATACCGTCTGGATTGAATTCACGAATATCCGCTTCTTCAACGTCCCAGCTCCACAGTTCACAGTAAACACCGATTTCACGTACACGGCGCGCTACTAGCTGAGTGTACTGAGAACCGAAGTCCAAGATCAGAATACGTTGGTCATGAATATTTTTAGTCATTTTGAGCAGTCTTATAAGCTAGGTTATTAAAACGGAGGCGAGTGTACTCGCCTCTTATTAATGCTTCAAGGAAAAAAGCAAACGTTTACGTCGGGTATATAGGTTTTATTTTTACAACAGTAAAAAATTAACCGCGACGGTAGTTTGGCGCTTCCTTAGTGATTTGAACGTCGTGTACGTGTGATTCAGCCATGCCCGCACCTGAGATACGAACAAATTCAGCTTTAGTACGCATATCTTCAATCGTTGCAGAGCCAGTAAGACCCATGCTTGAACGTAGACCACCCATTTGTTGGTGTACGATTTCTTTTAGACGACCTTTGTATGCGATACGACCTTCGATACCTTCAGGTACTAGCTTGTCTGCTGCATTGTCAGACTGGAAGTAACGGTCAGATGAACCTTGAGACATCGCGCCAAGAGAGCCCATGCCACGGTAAGACTTGTAAGAACGACCGTTGTAAAGAATCACTTCACCCGGTGCTTCTTCTGTACCTGCGAACATTGAACCAACCATCACACAAGATGCGCCAGCCACGATTGCTTTACAGATGTCACCAGAGAAACGGATACCGCCGTCAGCGATAACTGGAATGCCGAATGAATTCGCCACTTCCGCTGCGTCTGCGATTGCTGTTACTTGAGGAACACCAACGCCCGTTACGATACGAGTAGTACAGATTGAACCAGGGCCGATACCCACTTTCACTGCACTAACACCCGCTTCGATAAGTGCTTTAGCACCAGCACCTGTCGCAACGTTACCGCCGATGATGTCTAGATCTGGGTAAGCAGCGCGAGTTTCGCGGATACGGTTTAGTACACCTTCAGAGTGACCGTGTGAAGAGTCGATAAGTAGAACGTCAACGCCCGCTTCAACTAGAGCAGCAACACGCTCTTCGTTACCAGCACCTGCACCAACGGCTGCGCCAACACGAAGACGACCGCGCTCATCTTTACATGCGTTTGGTTTACGCTCTGCTTTGTGGAAGTCTTTCGCAGTGATCATACCGGTTAGTTGGAACTCATCGTTCACAACCAATACTTTCTCAACGCGTGCTTCGTGCATCTTCTCTTGCACTTCTTCACGTGTTGCACCTTCTTTTACTGCTGCAAGGTTTTCTTTTGCTGTCATTACTGAAGACACTTTCTTAGAAAGGTCAGTAACAAAGCGCACATCACGACCAGTGATAATGCCTACAAGCTCGTTGTTCTCTGTGATTACAGGGAAACCAGCGAAGCCGTGTTTGTCAGTCAGTGCAACCACGTCAGCGATTGTCGCTTCAGGGTTTACTGTTACTGGGTCAGAAACAACGCCAGCTTCAAACTTCTTAACTTTACGAACTTCAGCAGCTTGCTGCTCAATAGACATGTTTTTGTGGATAAAGCCAATGCCACCCTCTTGCGCTAGCGCGATAGCTAGACGAGCTTCAGTAACAGTGTCCATAGACGCTGAAATCATTGGGATGTTTAGGGTGATGTTCTTGGTCAACTGAGTGCGAAGATCAGCTGTGTTTGGGAGAACAGTGGAGTGAGCTGGCACGAGTAGTACGTCATCGAATGTCAGCGCTTCTTTGGCAATTCTTAGCATTTGCAATATCTCACAATTAGAGGAGTAGAAAGAACAATCCAATCTCATCGTTTCGCATAATGAGGGTAACCAATTTTAGGTTGTTGGCTACATTTGGATTAGATATTGCGGAGGGATTATACGGTTAACGCAATCGCTTGACCACAAATTTTTTAATTTTTTTCTTGCAATTACCCCCTTGCTATGTATTATATTGCCGCTAATTTCCATACTCACGTCTACGGAATTAGCTGTGCTCTCCCAGACCAATCAAAACATCTTCACGGTTTCTCGTCTCAATGCCGAAGTGCGTCTGCTGCTCGAAAACGAAATGGGGATCGTCTGGCTTGTCGGAGAGATATCCAACTTCTCAGCTCCCGTCTCTGGTCACTGGTACCTCACTCTTAAAGATTCTCGCGCTCAAGTAAAATGTGCCATGTTCCGTGGTAACAATCGTCGCGTCACTTTCAAACCTGCTAACGGCAATCAAGTTCTAGTTAAAGCACGCCTGTCTTTGTACGAGCCGCGTGGTGACTACCAATTGATTATTGAAAGCATGCAGCCAGAAGGCGATGGTCGTCTGCAGCAAGAGTTCGAAGCACTTAAGATGAAACTGGCAGCAGAAGGTTTGTTTGCTCAAACTAATAAGCAGCCTTTACCTGAGCACCCAAAACGCGTTGGTGTGATCACCTCAAAAACCGGTGCCGCACTGTACGATATCCTAGATGTATTGAAACGCCGAGATCCTTCTCTACCCGTGGTGGTTTACCCAACCATGGTGCAAGGTGAAGAAGCAGCCATTCAAATTGCGCAGGCAATCGGCCGTGCAAACAGTCGTGATGAATGTGATGTATTGATTGTTGGTCGTGGTGGCGGTTCGTTAGAGGACCTTTGGTGCTTTAACAACGAAATCCTTGCTCGCACTATTGCTGCAAGCCAAATTCCGATCATCAGTGCAGTTGGTCATGAAGTTGACGTGACAATTGCTGACTTTGTTGCGGACATGCGAGCGCCGACGCCATCAGCGGCGGCTGAATTGGTAAGCCGCGATAACAGCCACAAAGATCAAGCTTTGGTGACTCGCCAACATAAGCTAGCCAGTGCAATGCGTTACTACCTAGCGCAACAAAAACAGCAATCGGCTCAACTGATGCACCGTTTAGAGCGCCAGCATCCAAGCTATCAATTGCAGCGCCAGACACAACAACTTGATGAGTTGGAGATGCGCCTGCAACGCGCGATGCAACGATTCATCACGACACGCCAACAAGCGGTGGAACGCAAACATCATCGCCTACAACTGAACTCACCAGTAAAGCGCTTGGCTGAGCAGAAGTCGAAGCTTGACCGAGTTGAGCAAAAATTGCTGGATGCGATGGACCGTAAGTTACTGACCATGCGCCATCAACTGGCAATTGCAGCGGAGAAGTTAGATACGGTAAGCCCACTGGCAACGCTAAAACGTGGTTACTCGATTACTCAAACTGAGCAAGGTCAGGTTGTTACCCAGGCGAAAGATGTAAAAACGGGCGACGTATTGGTCACCCGCTTATCTGATGGTGAGCTTCGCTCTACCGTTAACTGATTTTTTGAAACTCAAATCGAACTCGTGATTTCGATTTGAGTTCATTACAACTGTTGCAAAAGTAGTTTGCCGCGCCGCAAGCCTGTAGTTTGTCCAACTCAGCATCACAATCTGGACAAAATCCCACTTTCTTATAATCCGACTCACATTTATTGCAATGGTATTGCCCTGTCCATTCCAATTCGATGTCGCATGTTGGGCAAATATTCGGTTGCATGACTACCCCTAAAAACTTCAATTTACTGACTTACAGTCTAATCATAAGCCAGCTTAGTGCCTTGATCTTAATCACGCTCGTTTGGCGCGTTTGTTCTGATACATAGCAACATCGGCTTGTTGAATAAGCTGCTGTAATACTGCTCGCTCACTGGCAGTACTGCAAGCAGCACCAATACTGGCTTTTACTTTATACTCTTCAAGTTGACACACTTGGTTAAGCTCATCTTCTAAGCGATCGACAAAAGATTGATAAGTATGCTGGTTTGGGAAACAGCAGAAACCAACAAACTCATCGCCACCATACCGCCCTATTACGGAACATGAGCGAAACGCCTGCTTCAAGTGCTCAGCCACTAGCACCAAGACTTGGTCACCAGTCTCATGACCAAAGCGATCATTGATGTACTTAAACTCATCAATATCAACAAAGAAACATCCAACTACAGCATTGCGACCACATTTACCGTTAATTTTTCGGTCAACTTCCGTCAACAACGCTCGTCGATTGAAACAGTGTGTGAGTGGATCTCGACTGGCATGAAAATGCAGTTGCTCTTCTAAACGATACTTCTCTAATGCTACCGCATACAAAGCAGCCAACATTTCGAGCACTTCGAGCTCATAGGGATGCGGCTCAGAAGGCGTATTGCTGTATACAGCGAATGTCCCCAACACATAGCCATCCGAAGCAATGATCGGAACAGACCAACAAGCCCGGAGTTGAGCCTGCTGAGTCAGTTCAAGGAAAGGTGCCCAGTTAACATGGTGATCGATATCGCTGACAACGACGGTTTGCTTCAAAAACGCGGCAGCGCCGCATGAACCGATTTGCGGCCCAATCGCAACCCCTTCAATCGCTTGATTGTAGAAATCAGGTAAATGCGGGGCAAATTCCAAATGCAATGTGTTGGTATCGGGGTGCAATCGTAAAATGGAAGCTTGCCTCTTCCCAAATAGGTGTTCACTTAACTTGATAACTTCATGATTGAGACTATCGCGTTCCATTCCCAGAGCAAGCTTACCTAAAAGACGATTGACTGCTCGGTGAGCATCTAACAGTCTATCTTTGTCCATTGTGGCGTATTCACATCGTTATTATGTTTGTTAGCCTGCAATATAATAAATCTATAAATATGGCACAGGTAACTAAATCACATTATGCGAACGCGACACTATAAAAGATCGTATGCTGATCTTCGGATATTTCCCTTTTGATCAGCGATCACCCCCTAAAAGAATATTTATATAACCACATACCGAAAGCATAAGTTACATATTCTGTCTTTCAATTTAAAACAGAACTAAAAGCTATAGGCTTAATTCAAAACCAAACAAAACAGGATTTAATAAAAAGATCAAAATCTGAATTTAGCGTATTACATCGGTGTGCATTTCAATTGTCTGTGGGTCTATTTCCACCAGTGTTACTTGGATAGAACCAAAGTCACTTAAATGGCTCGCATGCGTTCCCCCACAAGGGATGACCGCGATTTCACCTTCACCTAAATCACACTGCCAGTAACGTGAATCGGTAAGGTGCTCACCATGACAATCGATGGTGATCGCCATGTCTCTTTTTAGCCAATCTTCCAACAGAACATTCACCTGTTGTTCGATGCTTTTCAAGTCAGACAGCATATCTGCACTGTTTAGCCCTCTTTTACGAAGAGTTTTGCCTAAACGATAGGTATCCAGACATTTATCCGGGGTAACAAAGCTGGTCTCTTGGGCGTAGCTATTGAAATCGTAATTACCGTGTGGATCTTTGCGGTCAGCGTCTTTACGCCAATAGTTTTGCGCCAGCACCTTATTGAGCGCAAGGTATGCAATGTGCCCTGCGCTATGTCCACGGCTTAACGACAACTGGTACTCTTTGTCGACTTCCAATAATGCAGTATCACCAACCTTAATAGCATCAGTTCGTGACAATACGTGCACCACCACAAACGCCCATCCTTCCGTATCGCGTTTTACAGGAATTGCTGTACCGACATGCAATTCTCCACTTGCAAGCTCTACCGCTCCAACTTGGCAATCCGCTACTTCATAGCTTATGCCCTTGATAGTGAGCGTACCTTTGTCTGCTGGATGATCAGGCCAAATGTGGCTGACAGGATGGAAAGGTGTGATTTCTGTAAGTACATAAGTCACTTCTTCTGTAGAGTGAACAAGTTGCACTGGCGCTTCCAGTCGCCAAGTTTGATGACAGAAGCGCGTCTTGGTAGCTGTGATGGTCATGGTCTTCATACTTCTAATACATTGCTTAGAGCAAAATTCTGCTTATAAAAAAATACCCAAGTCGAAACTTGGGTATTCATAAAATCTTAGGCGATTACTTGTTGCGGTTCTTCACTGCAGACATCATACGCTTGCGCTTACGCTCTTGAGATAGCGTTAGCTTGTTTGTACGGTTCTCGTACGGGTTGTCGCTGTTCTGGAAGTTAATACGGATTGGTGTACCCATGATTTCCAGAGACTTACGGAAGTAGTTCATCAAGTAGCGCTTGTACGAATCTGGTAGATCGCGAACCATGTTACCGTGAACAACCACGATTGGTGGGTTGTAACCACCCGCGTGCGCATACTTCAGCTTAATACGGCGGCCACGAACCATTGGTGGTTGGTGATCGTCTGTTGCCATCTTCATGATACGAGTCAGAACAGAAGTACCAACACGTGTCGTTGCCGACTTGTACGCTTCTTGAATCGATTCGAACAAGTGACCAACACCTGTACCGTGAAGCGCAGAGATAAAGTGAATGCGAGCGAAATCAACGAAACCTAAACGACGGTCGAGTTCTTTCTTCACGTTCTCTTTCACTTCGTTATCTAGACCATCCCACTTGTTCACTGCTAGTACGATTGAACGACCAGCATTCAATGCGAAGCCAAGTAGACTCAGGTCTTGATCAGAAATGTTTTCACGTGCGTCGATAACCAATAGAACCACGTTTGCGTCTTCTACGGCTTTCAGTGTTTTAACAACAGAGAATTTCTCTACTGTTTCGTTGATACGACCACGGCGACGTACACCAGCAGTATCGATCAATACGTACTCACGACCATCACGTTCCATTGGAATGTAGATTGAGTCACGCGTAGTGCCCGGCATGTCGTATACCACAACACGCTCTTCACCAAGAATACGGTTTGTCAGTGTCGATTTACCAACGTTTGGACGACCAATGATCGCCAGTTTGATTGGCTGGTCTTGTAGACGTTTGAACTCTGCTTCTGCGTCTTCTTCGGTGTAATCTTCAACCGCTAGCTCTTCATCTTCGAACTCAGTCAGATCTTCAATCTCACCTTCTTCAGATTCACTTGCCAGCAGATCATCAAAGAATGGCGCTAATGCGCGTTCTAGCAATGCCGTCACACCACGACCGTGTGCTGCAGCAATTTGGTACATATCGTCAACACCAAGTTGCCAGAAGTCGGCACAAGCGGCGTCGGCATCAATACCATCGATCTTGTTTACTACCAGCATTGCTGGCTTTTCGATTTTGCGCAGATGCGCAGCAATCGCTTCATCCGATGGCGTTAAGCCAGCGCGACCATCAACAAGGAACAGTACTACGTCAGCTTCATCAATCGCAGCGAGCGATTGTTCTGCCATCTTCGTTTCTACGCCTTCTTCTGTGCCGTCAATACCGCCGGTATCAATAACGATAAATTCGTGTTCTTCACCAAGGCGAGCTTGGCCATATTTACGGTCTCGCGTTAGGCCAGGGAAGTCCGCAACCAACGCGTCACGTGTGCGTGTCAATCGGTTAAATAGTGTAGATTTACCTACGTTCGGACGCCCTACTAGAGCAACAACAGGTACCATAACAACCTCTACAATAATCTTTCTTCTGTAGTTATAGGTAACGACTTGCTTGATGCCAAATCAAACCAGCTTTTTACCTATAACCACGTCAGGAATAACGGTTAATAAATAATAATTTCAAACAACAAAACGGCTCCTAACTGTTACCAGCCAGGAGCCGAATGTGAATTATATCACGATATTATTCGTTAATGGTTAGTTTCTTTACATCGCCATTGCGAGTTGTAATCACGTAACCATCAGACAATAACGTCGGACCAACAGCAAAACCACTGTCATCGACATATTGTTGTGCAACGAATTCGCCCGTTGAGCGATCGATCCAGTGTAGGTAACCCAATGTATCACCCACCACTAGGTAGTTATCTACGATAACTGGAGCAGTAAGCTGACGGTATTCCAGCTTGCTGTTTTCCCAAAGCTCAGTACCGCTGCGAGCATCGACTGCCACTACATGATCTTTCTCAGTGATCACGAAAATACGGCTACCATCTGTCGCGATATCGTTCGCCGATGAGTAGTTGCGCTTCCAAATTGGGTTTGCGCTGCGCAAGTCGATAGCAATAAGCTGACCGTTATAGCCGATGGTGAAAAGAGTGCCACCTAGAACAACCGGTGAAGAATCTACGTCTACCAGACGATCGATTTCCGTTGCACCTTTTGGTGTACCTACTGGTTGTTGCCAAATAAGCTGACCACGTTCAACAATCGCTGCTGCCAGTCGGCCGTTTGCCGTACCCCAGAATACACCACCACCGATCGCCGTTGGCGTGCTATCGCCACGTAGCGTTAGGTTTGGTACTTCGGTACTCAGTGCCCAGCGTTGTTCACCCGTGCTTTCATCTAACGCAATCAACGTGCCACGGCTCGTGTTTACGATGATCATGCCCGAATCCGCAACCGGTCGAGCTAGAACTTCACCACCAACTTCGATACGCCAAATGATTTCACCAGTTTCTTGGCTAAGCGCAATAACTTCACCATTTTCAGAACCGATGTACAGGTTACCGTAAGCGGCAGTGATGCCACCAGAAAGACGCGCAATCACATCTTCTTCTAGGTCAATTTGCCATTTTTGCTTACCGTTTTCTGGATCCAGCGCTTTAACTAGACCATCACGGCTTGCAACAAACAAAGTGTCATTTGCCACAACAGGCGACAGTTTTGAGAAATAGTGCCCTACGCCATCACCAATCGACGTCGACCATTTCGCGCTTGGCGTAAACTCGCTGTCTACCTGAGGTAGTGGAGCCATGACAATGGTATCTTCCTCGCCAGCACAACCAGCTAGGATTCCCACTGTTAATGCCCCTAACAAGGCTTTCTTAAAGACTCTTTTCATCCAATGCGGTCCTTATTTCGCCAAGTCGTCCAATTTCATTTGTAGCGTTGGGCTAGCGTCTGCAGCTTGTTGAGCTTCAGTGTACGCTGCGTATGCTGCTTCTTTGTCACCTTGACGAAGAGCGATATCACCACGCAGCTCAGCAATACGACCAGTCCATGCTGCATCAGTCACTTTGCCTAACTCAGCGTTTGCTGCGTCAAAGTTACCCATTTCAGCTTCAATGCGCGCAATACGGTAGCTGATAAGTGGAGATAGCGCGGCATCTTTGGTGTTGCTTTGAGCCCATTTCAGTTGCTCAAGTGCAGCAGAAAGATCTTTCGCGTCCACTTGTACTTTCGCTAGCTGAAGTGCTGCGAGTACTGAGTACTCTTTGACTTCGTTTGAGTCGATGAACGCTTGAATGTCCGCTTGTGCGTCTGCACCTTTGGTTTGCAGAGCGTTCATTACTGTTGTGTAGCTTTGAGAAGCTGCTTCACTCGCCTGAATCACAGAATCCTGGTAGTAACGCCAGCCAAATAGACCACCTAAACCAACAACCGCACCGATGATGACGGCTTTGCCGTTTTCCTTCCACCAGTCTTTAATGGCTTCAACTTGTTGTTCTTCAGTATCGTAAAGTTCCACTTCCTGTCCTCTTAAAACATGTAAATGACAGCGAGGCTGCCATTGTTCCTATTTCGTCGAAAGGCTCCTATCTTGGGAGCCTTACTATTACGAATTAGGATTTAATCTTTAGCTTATTAAAAGACTTAAATCAGTGCTGCGATCTTCTCAGCAACTTCTGCTTGGTTGTAAGTCTCTTGCTCACCACCCACCAAGTCTTTTAGTACTACGGTGTTTTCTGCAACTTCATTTTCGCCCAGAACCAATGCTACTACAGCACCCACTTTATCTGCGCGCTTAAACTGTTTCTTGAAGTTACCACCACCGAAGTGGCTCATCACGCGAACGCCTGGGATTGCTTCACGAAGCTGTTCTGCTAGCTTCATACCCACCATCATTGTGCCTTCGCCTGCTGTCACAACGTAAACATCGACACTGCGACGAACGTCTGTTAGCTCTAGTGTTTCTAGCATCAGTACAAGACGCTCTAGACCCATAGCAAAGCCAACAGCTGGTGTTGCACTGCCGCCTAATTGCTCTACAAGACCATCGTAACGACCACCGCCACATACTGTGCCTTGAGCACCTAGGCTCTCAGTGATCCACTCAAATACCGTGCGGTTGTAGTAATCCAGACCACGAACTAGACGCTCGTTAACTGTGTATTCGATACCTGCAGCGTCTAAAAGTTCACATAGACCTGCGAAGTGTGCTTTAGATTCTTCACCTAAGTACTCAGAAAGACGAGGTGCATCACCTAAAATAGCCTGAACGTCAGGGTTCTTCGTATCCAGAACTCGCAGTGGGTTCGTGTGCATGCGACGCTTACAATCTTCGTCTAGCACATCAATATGTTGCTCAAGGAATGCAACCAATGCCGTGCGGTAGTCTGCGCGGTCTTCTTGAGAACCGATAGAGTTAAGCTCAAGACGAACATGTTCATTGATACCCAACTCACGCCATAGACGTGCTGTCATCATGATAAGCTCAGCATCAACATCTGGACCATTTAGACCGAACACCTCAACACCACACTGGTGGAATTGACGGTAACGACCTTTCTGCGGACGCTCGTGGCGGAACATAGGGCCCATGTACCATAGACGTTGCTCGTCACGGTTAATCAGGCTGTTTTGAATACATGCACGTACACAGCCCGCCGTACCTTCAGGGCGAAGTGTTAGGCTGTCTCCGTTGCGATCATCAAAGGTATACATTTCTTTTGAAACGACATCTGTCTCTTCACCAACCGCGCGGCTGAATAGGTTTGTTTCTTCAACGATTGGCATGCGCACTTCGTTGTAGCCGTATGCGCTCACAGTACTTTTTACTGCGTTTTCAAGTTTCTGCCACAGCGGAGACTGAGTTGGAAGGCAGTCGTTCATGCCTCGGATTGCTTGGATTTTCTTTGCCACAATTATTACCGTCGCTTAGTAACCCGAGCACACTTAGCGTGCTCAAGCTATGAGATTAATCTTCTTGTTTGATATCGATGCGGTTAGCTTGGTCTAATACAGACGCTTTCGCACGGATTTTCGCTTCTAGCTGGTTCACTAGATCATCGTTGTCGAAACGCTCTTTCTGACGTTTGCCGTCTTCGTAGAATGCGCTCTTCTTGTTGCTGCCAGCTAGACCTAGGTGTGAAACCTCAGCTTCACCAGGGCCGTTTACGACACAGCCGATGATAGACACATCCATAGGTGTGATGATGTCTTCTAGGCGCTCTTCCAGTGCGTTCACTGTATTAATCACGTCGAATTCCTGACGTGAACAGCTTGGACAAGCAATAAAGTTGATACCTCGTGAGCGAATACGCAGAGACTTAAGAATATCAAAGCCAACTTTGATCTCTTCTACCGGATCTGCCGCCAACGAGATACGCAGCGTATCACCGATGCCTTCAGCCAAAAGCATACCAAGACCAACCGATGATTTCACTGCACCAGCGCGAGCACCACCCGCCTCGGTGATACCAAGGTGCAAAGGTTGGTCAATCTGTTTGGCCAATAGACGGTATGAATCCACCGCTAGGAACACATCTGACGCTTTCACACTGACTTTGAACTGGTCAAAGTTAAGACGGTCTAGATGATCCACGTGACGCATCGCCGACTCTACCAATGCCTCTGGCGTTGGCTCACCGTATTTCATCTGCAGATCTTTTTCCAAAGAACCGCCGTTTACACCGATACGGATAGGGATGTTTTTGTCACGGGCACAATCAACAACAGAGCGAATACGCTCTTCGTTGCCGATGTTTCCTGGGTTGATACGCAAACAATCAACACCGTACTCGGCCACTTTCAGGGCAATACGGTAGTCAAAGTGAATGTCCGCAACTAACGGCACAGACACTTGCTGTTTGATGAGCTTAAAGGCTTCCGCAGCATCCATAGTAGGAACAGAAACACGTACAATGTCTGCACCCACTTTTTCTAATGCTCGGATTTGTGCGACTGTGGCTTCCACATCAGTCGTGCGAGTGTTTGTCATTGACTGTACTGCAATTGGTGCACCATCACCAATTGGCACATCACCCACATAAATACGCGTCGATTTACGACGAATAATTGGAGATTCGTGTTGCATAATATTTATAACGGTAAAGTGAATCTAGCTACTTTGCCTGAAGTATACCCAGAAAGGTCGACAGGTTCACTTGCAAATGTCATTGTGACGCCTTCAGGTGCGCCTAATATCACTTTAAACGGTGCTTTTCCGGCAAGTTCTACGTCTTGGCCCGGTTTACGAGTACCGCTTACTAACGTTTTGCCATTCGCGTCTTTGACTTGAATCCAGCAATCCGCTTTGAATTTCATAGTTAGCAGTGTCATGCCTTCTGGCACAACTGGGGCTGCTGGTTCTTCTGCCTCTTGCGCATCTTCAATCACCGCAACAGGTTCTTGAGTGGCTTCTTCTGTCACTTCTGCCGCTACTGCAGCAACGACTGGCTCAGTCACATCACCCGCCGCACTCATCGCCGTATCAGCTTCAGAAACCGCGGTTAGCGCAGCCGATACTGGCGCAATCTCAGCAGGAGTGCTGGCAATAAGCTCATCGGCACTCATTTGGTCGATGTCTGCATCATCAGCAACTTGCTCTGTTTCCGCAGTTTCTGCACTTAACTGCGCAAGGCTGTTTTCTTGTTGGTTCTGCCACCACCATGCCCCCGAAATACCGGTGATCACGATAGCAATCGCCCAAGTGAGTAACATGATGCGGCTGTTGTGTTTCTCGTGTTTGGTTTTACGAGAGAAACTCTGCATCTCTGTCTCTTGTGGCTTAACATGCACTTCAGATGTCTGCTCTAAAGCTGCCAAAACAATCTTTTCATCAAGGCCAACAAGCTTGGCATACGAACGCAAATAACCACGTGTAAACGTTGTTACCTGTTGCTCTTCAAATCGATTGTTTTCAATGTCTTCAATAACAGAAACGCGAAGTCTAAGGCGATCAGCAACGTGCTTCTGAGTCATGCCTAGAGATTCGCGTTTGTTTTTAAGTAACGTGCCCGCTTCCATCGAAAGTGGCACTTCATTCGTATTTTCGTGTTCTGTCATAATGGCGGTATTTAATCTGTTTGGTGGCTAACGCAGTTATTTATTTTCGTTTTTGTTCTAATTAAGCCTTACTTAAAGATAGCTAGCCTAAACGCGTTAACCAAAATAATCTTTTAGAAATTCTCAGTAGTCAGAGTAAGAATGCTCGTTTTGCAATGGTTCAGCAAAGCGTATTGGAAAAATACTGAGAATAGTCAGTGTCGTAGTTTTATTTCACTTACCATGATAAGCGAATGTTTAACGAAGACAAAAACTCTTTGCTCTCAAATTAACAGATAGCTCAAGCTTTTGTCCAAAAATTGACACAGTAACGCGAAATAATCGCCGATACGATTGTCAGTGTCAGATTACATTCCACCTTCGAGAAACAAAATAGCCAGAGCAAAAGGCTCTGGCTATTTTTCTATTCTTTGCGAATTACACCGCTTTTACGTCGATGGTTTCTGCACCACGTGCTGCTTTTAAAGCTGCGGTACGTTTTGTGCGGTCAATAACATCACCAACCAACTGACCACATGCTGCATCGATATCATCACCGCGCGTTTTACGAACCGTTACTGTGTGCTCGTATTGCATTAGCGTTTTCTGGAAACGGTCAATGCGCGAGTTACTTGGCTTCTTGTAAGGAGAACCTGGGTACGGGTTAAACGGAATCAGATTGATCTTACATGGGGTATCTTTCATCAATTCAGCCAATTCACGTGCGTGGTCCATGTCATCGTTCACATGATCAAGCAGTACGTACTCAACGGTTACTTTACCGCGGTTCGCATTTGAAGACGCAATGTAACGACGAACAGACGCTAGGAAGTCTTGGATATCCCAACGGTCGTTGATTGGCATGATTTGGCTACGTAGTTCGTCGTTTGGCGCGTGTAGAGAAATCGCCAATGCGACGTCGATTTTGCCCGTCATCTGATCAAGACCAGAAACCACACCTGAAGTTGATACGGTTACACGACGTTTAGAAAGACCGAAGCCCAGATCATCAAGCATGATTTCTAGTGCTGGGATTAGGTTCTTCATGTTAAGAAGTGGCTCACCCATCCCCATCATCACTACGTTAGTGATTGGACGACGGCCTGTTTCTTTCTGCAAACCGATTTCACGTGCTGCACGCCATACCTGACCAATGATTTCAGATACTTTTAGGTTACGGTTGAAGCCCTGTTGTGCTGTTGAACAGAACTTACATTCCAACGCGCAACCTACCTGAGAAGACACACATAAGGTTGCACGGTCATCTTCTGGGATGTAAACCGTTTCTACGTCTTGGTCACCTACCTTCATCGCCCACTTGATTGTGCCGTCTGAAGAGTGCTGAGCTTCTGCCACGGTAGGTGCTTTGATTTCACACTTGTGCTGCAGTTTTTCACGTAGCTTCTTGTTGATGTTCGTCATGTTGTCGAAGTCATCAACACCGAAATGGTAGATCCACTTCATAACCTGATCCGCACGGAACGCTTTTTCGCCTAGCTCATCCGCGAAAAATTGACGCATGCCCTTGCGATCAAAGTCGAGTAGATTGATTTTTTCAGTGGTCATGTTGCCTCTCAATGACTGAAACAAGAATAAGGGCGCGAATTGTACAGCCTTTATGCAGCTACAACAAGGGCTGTAAGACCCTGACTTCGCTAAGGCATTAAAATCTTAATGATTAAATTTTAGCCAATTATTCTTCTTCACTCTTTCTGAGTAACGGATAATAAAAAGCCCCGGAAAAAACCGAGGCTTGGTAATCAAACTAGTACAAGATTAACGAGGGCAAATCTCTGACTCTGGGAAGAAAAACTCGATTTCACGAGCCGCTGATTCAGGACTGTCTGAACCATGAACAGAGTTATGACGCATGCTCAGTGCGTAATCAGCACGGATTGTACCGCATGCCGCTTCTTCTGGGTTTGTTTTGCCCATTAGCTCACGATAACGAGCGATTGCATCTTCACCTTCAAGAACCTGAACCATGATAGGGCCAGATGTCATGAACTCTTTCAGTGCAGGGAAAAAAGGTTTGCCTTCATGTTCTGCGTAAAAACCGCTCGCCTGTTCTTCTGTCAGATGAACCATTTTTGCAGCAACAATACGCAGACCCGCCTTTTCGATACGGTGGTAGATTTCACCAATCAGATTGCGTTCTACAGCGTCAGGCTTAACAATTGAAAACGTTCTTTCTAGAGCCATAAGGTTTCCTTTTTGTACTTGTAATAATAGTTTTATATGAGTGACTTGCGTCTCTCCAAGTTATACCAGTACAGACAGGAGGTCTGCACTGGTAAAAGTGTTATTTTGCGGCTTGTTCGTTCAGGAAACGAGCAAGTGTGCGCACACCCATGCCTGTCGCGCCAGCAGCCCATTTATCAGATGCTGACTTACGGTACGTGCCTGCGCAGTCAAAGTGCAACCAACCTTTCTTGTAATCTTCAACAAAGTAAGACAAGAATGCTGCCGCTGTACTTGCGCCTGGCGAGTAATCACCAGAACTGATGTTAGATAGGTCAGCAAAGTTTGATGGCAGCATGCCACGGTGGAAATCAGCAAGAGGCAGTGGCCATAGACCTTCTTTCTCTTGGTTTGCCGCCGTTAGCGCTTGATGAGAAAGCTCATCATCAAAGCTCATCAGTGCATGGTAGTCATTACCTAGTGCATTCTTCGCTGCGCCCGTTAGGGTTGCACAGTCAATGATCAGCTCAGGGTTCTGCTCACTTGCGTAGATAAGACCATCAGCAAGAACCAAACGACCTTCTGCGTCAGTGTTCATAATTTCTACTGTCTTACCGTTTTTGTAAGTGATGATGTCGCCAAGTTTAAGTGCACGACCCGAAACCATGTTTTCTGCACAGCAAAGGATCAGCTTCACGCGCTTATTAAGACCGCGAAGAATAGCAAGACCAAGACCGCCGGTAATCGTACCTGAACCGCCCATATCCGCTTTCATTGCTGTCATGAAGTTTGATGGCTTAAGGCTGTAACCGCCTGAATCAAAGGTGATGCCTTTACCCACTAGACACGCAAACACTGGTGCGTTTTCATCGCCTGTTGGGTTGTAATCAAGTTGCAGCATTGCTGATGTGCGCTCAGAGCCGCGACCCACTGCATAAATGCCTTCCCAACCTTCTGACAACAGGTCTTTATCTTTAACGATACGAGCCGTTACTGTGCCTTGTGGTGCGATTGATTTGATGAATTCAGCCGCCATGGTTGCCAATTGACGTGGCGCCACTTCTTCAGCTGTTTTGTTGATGATATCGCGAGTAAAGTCCGTAGAAGTGATACGAGCGTGTAGCTCTGCTTGGTCTTGCTCAGAAAGCGCAACCCACTCTAGCGTGCCGTGTTTTTTCGGGTTGCGGTAACCTTGGTGGAATGCCCAAATGCTCTCCAAATCCCAGTTATCACCAGCAAGTAAAATTGAACGAATTCCTTGGCCATCGAGTTGACGCGCTGCACGTTGAATCGCACCAAGATCGTGACCTTCACCTAGGTGAATGGTTGTGCCATTCTCAGCGAAAGAAAGCAGCGCTTTGTCGCCCCAATGTGGTGCCGCTGGTTCTTGGCTTAGAAATACAGACATCTGTGTAGACATGGTTTCTCCTTGTCTTATAACGGCGTTGCCTACGCCTCTTCTTTTTTAATAACTACCGGATGTTAGCATTATGTAGGGTAAAAATGTCAACTTGATAAAAAAACGGACCTTAAGGTCCGCTTTTTTTAGTGAGAATTGTTAACTCTGCTGCGTTTTACCGCCGAATCGAGCATTAATCCGCTTCGTCCATCCAACACAAGATGACCGCTTCTAGAATCTTTTCATTACAATGGTTTGGCTCATCGTCAAACTCATCCAATTCCATGATCCATTGGTGAAGATCGGTAAAACGTACGGTTTTAGGATCTAAGTCGGGAAACTTGTCACAAAGCTCAATCGCGATATCGCGAGAATCTGTCCATTTCATTGCTCATCTTCCTTTTGCTTCGCCCCTATATTGGGGAGATAGTATTAGTGATCTTCCGACGCGTGGTTTAGCGTGTATTTTGGAATCTCAACAACCAAATCTTCATCCGCTACTTTTGCTTGGCAACCAAGACGAGATTCAGGCTCAAGACCCCATGCTTTATCCAGCATGTCATCTTCTAGCTCTTCACTCTCTTCTAGCGAATCAAAACCTTCACGAATGATCACGTGGCAAGTCGTACATGCACATGACTTTTCACATGCGTGTTCAATACCAATGCCATTTTTTAGCGCTACGTCTAGAACGGTGTCACCAGTGTTTGCTTCCAACACTGCACCCTCTGGGCACAAATCTTCGTGTGGTAATACAATAATCTTAGGCATAACTACTTATCTCTTATATATCATTAACTGACTGACCTGACAGTGCAGCTCGAATCGATTTATCCATACGGCGCGACGCAAAATCTTGGCTTGCTTTGTCGGTGTCTTTGATGCCTTGCTCGATGGCGTCTGCATCTTCGCCGTTGCGCAGTTCAATCAGCGCTTCAATCACTTTAACTAGGTCTTGTTTCTCTTGGTCTGATAGTAGTTCATCACCATCAGCTTGCATCGCTGCAATCAAGCCTTCAATCACACGATCCGCTTCTACGCGCTGCTCAGCCAATGCACGAGCCTGCATATCTTCTTTCGCGTAAGTCATCGAGTCACGAAGCATGTTTGCGACTTCATCATCGCTTAGGCCGTAAGAAGGTTTCACTTGGATTTCAGCTTGAACACCCGTGCTCTTTTCCATCGCGGTGACAGACAATAGACCATCAGCGTCCACTTGGTACGTCACGCGAATGTGCGCAGCACCTGCTGCCATTGGTGGAATGCCTTTCAATGAGAAACGAGCCAGTGAGCGGCAGTCATCCACCATTTCACGTTCACCTTGTACGGTGTGTACGCTCATGGCTGTTTGACCATCTTTGAACGTCGTAAATTCTTGAGCGCGAGCCACAGGGATGGTGGTGTTACGTGGAATGATTTTCTCAACCAAACCACCCATGGTTTCAATACCAAGGGACAAAGGAATAACGTCCAGAAGCAACATTTCCGAGTCAGGCTTATTGCCCGCCAGGATGTCTGCTTGAATACCCGCGCCGATTGCAACAACTTCATCTGGGTTAATGCTTGTCAGTGGTGTACGACCGAAGAACTCGCCCACCATTTCACGAACAAGCAATGTGCGAGTTGAACCGCCAACCATAACTGCTTCAAGTACATCTTCCGCATCCACATCCGCATCTTTCAGTGCACGGCGACAAGACATCAGAGTTTTCTTCACTAGCGGACGAATCAGATCTTCGAACTGCTCGCGAGTCACAGAGCCTTTCCAACCAAATACATCCACATCAACACTGTCTTGCTCAGAAAAAGCAATCTTAGTTGCTGTTGCAATGTTCAGTAGTGCACGGTTTTTCTCAGCAGAAAGCGGCGCTTCTAGACCAGCCTGCTCCATTAGGTAATCCGCTAATAGGTGGTCAAAATCATCGCCGCCTAGCGCAGAGTCACCGCCTGTTGCTAATACTTCAAATACACCTTTCGACAAACGTAGGATAGAGATATCGAATGTACCACCACCTAGATCGTAAACCGCAATCACGCCCTCTTGACCAGAGTCTAGACCGTAAGCGATTGCTGCAGCTGTCGGCTCGTTAAGCAGACGCAGTACATGAAGCCCCGCCAATTTCGCCGCATCTTTTGTACCAGCACGTTGAGCATCATCAAAGTAAGCAGGAACAGTAATAACCACGCCAGCTAACTCGCCACCTAGTGTCTCTTCTGCACGTTTGCCTAGTGATTTAAGAATGTCGGCAGACACTTCAATCGGGTTCTTGTCACCTTGCGCAGTTTGCAGAATAGGCAGACCGTTGTCGCTTTCTTTAAATTGGTAAGGCAAAGATGGGTAGCGAGCTTGAATGTCTTTTAATGAACGACCAATTAGACGTTTTACCGAAATAATGGTGTTTTCTGGTTCTTGCTCTGCTTTTGCTTTGGCCTCGTAACCAACTAACGCCGTATCTTGTGCGTAGTTCACCACAGACGGCAAAATGCTACGACCTTGGTCATCTGTCAGTGTTTTTGCGTCGCCGCTGCGAACAGATGCAACCAAAGAGTTGGTGGTACCTAAGTCGATACCCGCTGCTAACTTGTGCTCATGAGGTGCCGAGCTTTGGCCCGGTTCTGCGATTTGAAGTAGTGCCATGATGGGTCCTTGTCGCGCTAACTAGCCGAGGAGTTTATCTTCAACCAGTTCAATTTCGTTCTTTAGCTTGGCAATAAATTTGAGTTTACGAACTCGGTCTGCAGCTTCCGCCCAAAGACCTTGGTCAAGTTCTTGTTCTACACTCGCCAAATGCTGTTTGTACATTTTGCTGACCTTAGAATCGAAGTCAAAAAGCGCTGATTCAGGATCAGAGCTGTCAGCAATGTCTTCCAGTTCTTCACGCAATTCCATTTGCTCCATTAGGAACATCGGGTCTTGCATGGTTTGTTGCTCACCACGAATTTCTGTGCCGTTTTCTGCCAGAATGTATTCAGCGCGAGAGATAGGATGCTTAAGTACTTGATACGCATCGTTGATTTGCGCTGCTTTTTGGACAGCCATCAAGCGGTCGCGCTCAGAGGCGGTCGCAAAATTGTCTGGGTGGAAGCGTTTTTGTAGTTCTCGGAACTGAGAAGAAAGAAGGCTACCATCCAGCTGAAACTGACTTGGTAGCCCAAATAATTCAAAGTGATTCATTAAGATCGGGTCCTAGTAAAGCCTTCTGGACTCGTTTGCCCAGAAGGACAGTCAATTAGACGTTGAAGCTTTCACCACAACCACATTCACTTTTTGCGTTAGGGTTGTTGAATTCAAAACCTTCATTCAACCCTTCCTTAACGTAATCCAGCTCAGTACCGTCTAGGTATACTAGGCTTTTCTTATCAATGATGATCTTCACATCTGACAGTTCAAACACTTCGTCTTCTTCGTTTAAATCATCAACAAACTCAAGGACGTAAGCCATGCCGGAACAGCCTGTCGTCTTCACTCCAAGACGCAAACCGATACCTTTGCCTCGGTTATCTAGGAATGCTTTTACGCGACTTGCCGCTGATTCTGTCATTGTGATGGCCATACTGCACCTTAGTCTGTCTAAATTACGTTTTGGAATGGGAGCATTTTAAGGGCTCCCATTATATACGGAATAATTATTCCTGGTGTTTTTTCTTGTAGTCAGCAACTGCTGCTTTGATTGCATCTTCCGCTAGGATTGAGCAGTGAACTTTCACTGGTGGAAGCTCTAGCTCTTCTGCAATCTCAGAGTTTTTGATAGATGCCGCTTCGTCGATAGACTTGCCTTTTACCCATTCAGTTACTAGTGAGCTTGAAGCGATTGCACTACCACAACCGTATGTTTTGAATTTCGCGTCTTCAATGATGCCTTCTGGCGTCACTTTGATTTGAAGCTTCATTACGTCACCACAAGCTGGTGCGCCAACCATGCCGCTACCTACTGATGGGTCTTCTTTATCGAACGAACCAACATTACGTGGGTTCTCGTAGTGATCAATTACTTTTTCGCTGTATGCCATGATAAATTACCTCGAATCCTCTATTCAGTCCGTGAGATTAATGGTGAGCCCATTCAACAGTGCTCAGATCAACCCCTTCCTTGTACATATCCCATAGAGGAGACATGTCGCGTAGCTTAGTCACTGCAACGCGGATTTGTTCAATTGCGTAATCAATTTCTGCTTCAGTCGTGAAACGACCAAATGAGAAACGTACTGAGCTGTGTGCTAATTCGTCGTCTAGACCAAGAGCGCGAAGAACGTAAGATGGCTCTAGGCTCGCTGATGTACAAGCACTACCAGAAGATACTGCTAGGTCTTTCAGTGACATAAGTAGAGATTCGCCTTCTACGAATGCAAAGCTCACGTTTAAGTTGTGCGGAACACGCTGCTCTAGGTCACCGTTCACCGTTACAGCTTCTAGATCTTTAACGCCATCTAGAAGACGGTTACGAAGTGCTAGCGCGTGATCGTAATCTTTTTGCATGTCTTCTTTTGCTACGCGGAACGCTTCACCCATACCCACGATTTGGTGAGTTGGAAGTGTGCCCGAGCGGAAGCCACGCTCATGACCGCCACCGTGCATTTGCGCTTCAAGACGGATACGAGGCTTACGACGTACGTAAAGTGCGCCAATACCTTTAGGACCGTATACTTTGTGCGCAGACAGTGAAATTAGGTCAACTTTCATTTCTTGAACGTCGATTGGCAGTTTGCCCGCAGACTGTGCAGCATCCACATGGAACACAATCTTACGTTCACGACATAGCTCGCCAATTGCTGCGATGTCTTGAATGACACCAATCTCGTTATTTACGTGCATGATTGAAACTAGAACAGTGTCTTCACGCATTGCTGCTTGAAGTTTGTTTAGATCAACCAGACCGTTTGATTCTGGCTCTAGGTAAGTCACTTCAAAGCCTTCGCGTTCTAGTTGACGACATGGGTCAAGTACCGCTTTGTGCTCTGTTTTACAAGTGATTACGTGTTTACCCTTTTTAGAGTAAAAATGTGCTGCACCTTTAATAGCAAGGTTGTCAGACTCTGTCGCACCAGATGTGAATACGATTTCGCGAGGATCTGCATTTAGAAGGTCAGCAATTTGCTCACGAGCAGTATCTACAGCTTCTTCTGCCTGCCAGCCGTAACGGTGCGAACGCGAAGCTGGGTTGCCAAATGTGCCATCCATTGTCATGTACTGAACCATTTTTTCAGCAACACGTGGATCTACTGGACATGTAGCGGAATAATCAAGATAAATCGGCAGTTTCATTCTCTACTCCAATGTAAAATGCTGACCGCTAAGAGCGGACGTTTACACCGATGGGCGCGGCGGTTGTATTTTTGTTTGAAAGCCCATGAGTTACCGCCAGATCAATGTCCTGACGGTCAGAAATTTCTAAAACTTCGTTGTCTGTCATTAGCTCACCGAGCGTAATGTTGTTCAAGAAGTCGCTAATACGAGAGCTCAGGTCACGCCATAGTGTGTGAGTTAAGCAACGAGTGCCACCTTGGCAATCGCCTTTACCTTGGCATTTGGTTGCGTCTACTGACTCATCAACCGCAGCAATCACAGTGCCAATGGCAATGCTGTGCGCGTCTGCACCAAGTCGGTAACCACCACCAGGACCACGAACGCTGGCTACAAGGCCTGCTTTACGCAATTTTGAAAAAAGCTGCTCTAAGTACGAGAGCGAGATACCCTGACGCTCTGAGATATCTGCAAGAGGTACTGGGTTTTGTTGCGAATGCAGTGCCACATCCAGCATGGCTGTCACCGCATATCTTCCTTTAGATGTAAGTTTCATACCACACCGTATCCACATGGTTTGTAATGATTAGGATTTTTCCATACCCGACTAAAACGGTCAAGTATTTATTTGACTATTTTAGTCAGGTATTCATCCTTACACCTAAAATGGTTATTATTTGTTCAAAGTTTCTTTTCGATCGCTGTCAAAACACCACGCAGAATATTCAATTCTTGCGCCTCTGGTCGTGCACGTGAGTACAAACGACGTAGTTTGTTCATCACCTGACCTGGCTGCTCTTTGTTGATAAATTGGGTATCAATCATCACCTTTTCAAGGTGCTCAAAGAACATTTCTAGCTCTTTATGGCGTGGGTACTCTTCAGGTTCACTTGACGCGTATTGGCTTTGCTCTAGGTTAAGGTGTGCAACACGAACTTCATAGCTCAGCGTTTGTACCGCCATAGCTAAGTTGAGTGAACTGTATTCAGGATTAGCTGGAATGCAAACGTGGTAATGACACTTCTGCAGTTCGTCATTAGTCAGGCCTGTTCTCTCACGGCCGAAGACTAGTGCAACAGGGTGTTTTTGGCCTTCAACAGCAAATTTCTCACCACATTCGCGTGGCTCAAGCATTGGCCATTCAAGTGTGCGTGAACGAGCACTAGAACCGACGACAAGACCACAGTCTTCAATGGCTTCCTCTAGCGTACTTACGACTGTTGCGTTTTGAGCAATATCACCAGCACCAGCGGCTAGAGCAAGAGTTTGGTCATCCACTTCACATTGCGGATCCACCAATACAAGTTGGCTTAAACCCATGACTTTCATTGCTCGTGCAGCTGAGCCAATGTTGCCTGAATGAGAAGTCCCGACGAGTACGATTTTTACTTGATCCAACATCTGTGTTTGCTACCTGAATTAAAACCGAGGGATATTATCATAATTTTCTAATACACCCTAGAGCGAAGCAGGTTTCTATTCGCATTCTCATCAATTGTTTTCCTCTCTATCGAGAGAGCTATCACAACGCCTTTCTCTAACGAGCAAAAAATAACCACTTCCCTTTTGCTTTGACTCTGGTATACTCGCCGCCGCTTTAAATTGTTCTTTAACATCCGTTGGGAAATTCGTATGCATCCAATGCTAAACATTGCTATTCGCGCTGCGCGAAAGGCAGGCAATCACATTGCTAAATCATTAGAAAACACAGATAAAATTGAATCTACGCTAAAAGGCACTAATGACTTTGTTACTAATGTAGACAAAGAAGCAGAAGCTATCATCATCGATACTATCAAGCACTCTTACCCAGAGCACTGCATCGTTGCTGAAGAAGCTGGTCTTATCGAAGGTAAAGATAAAGACGTACAATGGATCATCGACCCAATGGATGGCACTAATAACTTTGTAAAAGGTTACCCTACTTTCGCAGTATCTATCGCGGTTCGCTTCAAAGGTAAAACTGAAGTGGCTTGTGTATACGATCCAATGCAAAACGAGCTATTCACTGCACAACGTGGTGCTGGCGCTCAGCTAAACAACGCTCGTATCCGTGTTACTCAACTTAAAGACCTACACGGTACTGTTCTAGCGACTGGTTTCCCATTCAAACAGAAGCAACACTCTGAGTCTTACATCAAGATCGTAGGTTCTCTATTCACTGAGTGTGCTGACTTCCGTCGTAGCGGTTGTTCTGCTCTTGACCTATGTTACGTGGCTGCTGGCCGTGTAGATGGTTACTTTGAGCTAGGCCTAAAACCTTGGCAAATGGCTGCTGGTGAGCTTATCGCTCGTGAAGCTGGCGCAATCCTAACTGACTTCGCTGGCGGTACTGAGTACATGAAGTCTGGTAACATTGTTGCTTCTAGCGCTCGTGGCGTGAAATCTATCCTTAAGCACGTTCGCGAAAACGGCAACAGCGCGATCCTTAAGTAAGATTCTCAAGTCATACTAAGCCCGTCACGCTGATGACTTTTGAATAGCCCCGCTCATTGAGCGGGGCTTTTTTATATCGAACAATCTGCCTGTTTATAGAAGCGGTCGTAGTCAGATAAGTGGTCTATTTTTACGTGCTTAACCTTCCATACTTATTCCTTCATTAGAAACTGCAACGAGACCGTCACTGGCTGGTATACATCACCAAAGCCGTTTACGGAAAGACACCCAACGCCTCCATCCTCACTGTATGCTTCAAAGTAAGACAGCTCCGTAACCAAACTTGATGGGATGGATGATAAAAATGGGAATTGATGACCAAATTTTATTGGATGAGACTGAATTTCTCGTTTTTCTTTGGCAGAAAGATCTAGCTCTGCAATCACCTTCAACACTTCTGCATATTGCATCTGATACAAGTCGTTTCTGATCGTTAGGTAGGTATCATAAAGCTGCCCAGCAACAGCAGGTGCATTCATGGTAAACAAGCAGAAAGAAAACAATCCGGACTTAACCATCATTTTTACATCGAGCTTTTGGAAGCCCAACTCTCCTATTGGCCTTGAAATAAAGCAACATAGCGATTCCTATTTCACCGTTCAAAATGGGTCATCAGTGCCTCGAAACAGTTCAAAGAAAATTGAAAGGCAGAATTTTGGATACAAAAAAACCGCTGACTGCTCAGCGGTTTTTGTTTGCGATTCTCAATCTGCCTTATGGCATCTCGTCGAACTCTGCACCTTCTTTTTCTACTTGAGGTGGCATTAAGTGCTCTTTCTGGATACCCAGTTTCAGCGCTAGTGCTGATGCTACGTAGATAGAAGAGTAAGTACCTACCGTGATACCAAGTAGAAGTGCGGTTGCGAAGCCGTGAATCATCGCACCACCTTGCATGAACAGTGCAATTACTACGAACAAGGTTGTACCCGACGTAATCAATGTACGGCTCAATGTTTGAGTGATTGATGCATCCATGATGTCTGAAGGTTCGCCCTTACGCATCTTACGGAAGTTTTCACGAATCCGGTCGAATACAACGATGGTATCGTTGAGCGAGTAACCGACTACCGTTAGTAGCGCCGCTACGATGGTAAGGTCAACTTCGATTTGTAGGAACGAGAACACACCCAGTGTGATGATGATATCGTGTGCTAGTGCCATTACCGCACCAGCCGCTAGACGCCATTCAAATCGCATCGATACGTAAATCAGGATACAGATCAGCGATACAAGAATCGCTAGACCACCCGCTTCTGTTAGCTCATCACCAACGTTTGGACCTACAAACTCGATACGACGCATTTCTACGCTTTCACCCGTACCTTCTTTGATAGCACCAATGATTTGGTTACCTAGTGTTTCACCAGACATATCGTCACGAGGACGAAGACGAACCATTACATCGCGAGCACTACCAAAGTTTTGTACTGTCGCATCACCGAAGCCTTTTGAATCTAGCGCTGCACGAATCTCTTCAAGGTTTGCAGGTTGTTGAAAACCTACCTCGATGAGCGTACCACCAGTAAAGTCTAGACCCCAGTTCAACCATTTGGTTGATAGCGTGAAGATAGAAGCAGCGATCATAAAGATAGAGAATACGAACGCGACTTTCGACCAACGCATAAAGCCGATCGTGTTTTCTGCTTTTAGAATTTGAAACATATTAATTCCCAGCCTTAGATCGACAATTTATCAACGCGTTTGCCACCGTAAATCAGGTTCACGATACAACGTGTACCCACAATAGCGGTGAACATTGAAGTTAAGATACCGATAGATAGTGTTACTGCGAAGCCTTTCACCGCACCTGTACCCACTGCAAATAGAATGATCGCAGTGATAAGCGTTGTGATGTTCGCATCGGCAATAGTACTGAATGCGTTTGCGTAACCTTGGTGAATCGCTTGCTGAGGACTGCGTCCATCTCGAAGCTCTTCACGGATACGCTCGAATATCAGCACGTTCGCATCGACCGCCATACCGACGGTTAATACGATACCGGCAATACCAGGCAGCGTCATGGTAGCACCCGGAATCATCGACATAACACCAATGATAAGAACCAAGTTTGCCATCAACGCAATGTTAGCAATCAGACCGAAGCCACGGTAGTAAAGCAGCGTAAACAGCATTACCGCAACCATACCCCAGATACATGCTTGGATACCCATATCGATGTTTTGCTGACCCATTGATGGACCAATGGTACGTTCTTCAACGATAGAGATCGGTGCGATTAGAGCACCAGCACGTAGTAGAAGTGCTAAGTTGTGCGCTTCTGCTGCTGAGTCGATACCAGTGATACGGAAGTTACGACCAAGAGCCGATTGAATCGTTGCTTGGTTGATGACTTCTTCGTGCTTATCAAGGATAACTTTGCCTTCTGGCGTACGACGGCCACTGTCTTTGTATTCTGCAAACACGGTAGCCATTAGCTTGCCGATGTTCTTCTTAGAGAACGCAGACATTTTGTTACCACCTTCGCTGTCTAGCGAGATGTTAACTTGTGGACGACCGTATTCATCAACACTTGAACTTGCATCCGTGATGCTTTGACCACCAAGAATAACGCGCTTCTTAAGCACAACTGGGCGACCATCACGGTCCATCTTGATTTCGCTACCTGCTGGCGCACGACCATTTGCCGCCGCTGACAGGTCAGCTTTATCATCAACTTCGCGGAACTCTAGTGTTGCCGTAGCACCTAGAATTTCCTTCGCACGAGCGGTGTCTTGAACACCAGGCAGCTCAACTACGATGCGGCTAGCACCTTGACGTTGAACCAGTGGCTCAGCAACACCCAGTTCGTTAACACGGTTACGAAGAATCGTGATGTTTTGTTCAACTGCGTAGTTACGTATCTCTTGTAAACGTTGCTCGGTAAAGGTGGCAATCAACGCGTAACGACCATTAGAATCAGAGTCGACAAAGTTCATGTCTGGGTGATTCTTTTCTAGCGTTGCTTTCGCTTCCGCTAGTTGCTCCTCGTTACGTAGCAAGACTTCCACACCCTCTGTACCAGAAGGACGGATTGCACGGTAACGAATCTTAGCTTCACGAAGTTCGCTACGGAAAGCTTCTTCTTGCTGACCAACCAGCTTCTCCATCGCCGCGTCCATGTCAACTTCCATTAGGAAGTGAACACCACCACGTAGGTCAAGACCCAGCTTAAGTGGCGACGCACCGATTGCTTCTAGCCAATCTGGCGTAGATGGAGCAAGGTTTAGTGCAACAATTTTATCTTTGCCAAGCGCTTCGCTGATGATATCGCGGGCACTGATTTGAGTGTCCGTGTCATTGAAACGAACAAGGATTGATCCATTCTCGAGAGCAATGGATTTATGAGAGAGATGCTCTTTATCAAGAGCTTTGGTGACAGCATCCAGCGTTGACATATCTACAGAGGCGCCACGCGCCCCTGTAACTTGAATAGCCGGATCTTCACCGTAGATATTTGGAAGTGCGTATAACGCAGCGGTGATGATGGCAAAAAATACCATCAAGTACTTCCATAATGGATAACGGTTTAGCACAGCGAGGATCCTTTAGCTGTTTTATAGAGACTTCAGCGTACCTTTTGGTAGCACTGCAGTTACGAAGTCTTTCTTGATTACAACTTCATTGTTTGCGTTTAGCTCAATTGAAATGAAATCGTTGTCTTCAGCAATCTTAGTGATTTTACCCACTAGGCCGCCGCTTGTTAGAACTTCATCGCCTTTGCCCATAGAAGACATTAGGTTCTTGTGTTCTTTAACACGCTTAGATTGTGGACGGTAGATCATGAAGTAGAAGATCACCGCGAACATGCCTAGCATGATTAGCATTTCAAAACCGCCGCCTGCTGGTGCGCCTTCTGCTGCTGCGTGAGCTTGAGAAATAAACATTAAAACATCCTCATTATATTTTATTGATAATCCAACAAGTTGGGCTTTCGTAATTTAGATTCAAGTTTGAGATTAAGTAATAGAGATCACCTTCTCAAAAATAACGTACGTTAGCCTACTTTATTAGCAAAAGCCTCTGGCAACATGCCAAAGGCTTTAATTCTTTTAATCTGTCAATTACTGCTCTTTTGCTAGTGGTGGTACTTCACGACCACGACGCTCATAGAACTCAGTAACGAACTCATCGAAACGATCTTCATCAATCGCCTTACGAATGCTTTCCATCAGACGCTGGTAGTAACGCAGGTTGTGGATAGTGTTCAGACGAGCACCTAGGATTTCGTTACAACGCTCTAGGTGGTGAAGGTACGATTTGCTGTAGTGCTGACAAGTGTAACAGTCACAATGCGGATCTAGCGGAGTTGTATCCGTTTTATGTTTCGCATTACGGATCTTGATCACACCACCAGTCACAAATAGGTGACCATTACGCGCGTTACGCGTTGGCATTACACAGTCAAACATGTCGATACCACGACGAACACCTTCAACCAAATCTTCCGGTTTGCCTACGCCCATTAGGTAACGAGGCTTGTCTTCTGGAAGCTGTGGACACGTGTGCTCAAGGATACGGTGCATGTCTTCTTTCGGTTCGCCTACTGCAAGACCACCAACCGCGTAACCATCAAAGCCGATTTCTGTCAGACCTTTGATAGACACATCACGTAGATCTTCGTAAACACCACCTTGAACGATACCAAATAGGTTGTTCGGGTTTTCTAGCTTATCGAAGTGGTCACGTGAGCGTTGTGCCCAACGTAGTGACATTTCCATCGATTTTTTCGCTTCGTTGTGTGTCGCTGGGTATGGCGTACACTCGTCGAAGATCATTACGATGTCAGAACCTAGGTCTTTTTGGATTTCCATCGACTTTTCAGCGTCCATGAAAATCTTGTCGCCGTTTACAGGGCTACGGAAGTGAACACCTTTCTCAGTGATCTTACGCATTTTACCTAGGCTGAATACTTGGAAACCGCCTGAATCAGTAAGAATAGGACCGTGCCAGTTCATGAAATCGTGCAGGTCACCGTGCATTTTCATCACTTCTTGACCAGGACGTAACCATAGGTGGAAAGTGTTGCCTAGCAGGATTTCTGCACCCGTGCCTTTTACTTCTTCCGGAGTCATGCCTTTAACCGTACCGTAAGTACCTACTGGCATGAATGCTGGAGTTTGAACAGTGCCACGTTCGAAGGTCAATTGACCACGACGCGCATTGCCGTTTTTCTTTTTAAGATCGAATGATAATTTCACGATGCCTCCGAGTGTCAGAGAAACAGTCTGACTATGTATCTTGGGGTTTCCCCCACTTTAAGGAGCGGTCGCCTTCCGTGCGAGAGACAAAGCAGAGGTTCTGCTCTGTTTCCTAGCCTACTGCTAGCACTCGTAAATCGTTAGCTTTCTAACCCCTCCTAACCGACCCCCTCACAAGGAAGAGGGCTAGAGAGGGCTTAAAACATTATGCTGTCTTCTTTTTAATAAACATTGAGTCACCGTACGAGAAGAAACGGTATTTGTTTTCCACCGCGTGCTTGTAAGCATTCATGGTGTTCTCGTAACCAGCAAACGCGCTCACCAACATGATCAGGGTTGATTCTGGTAAGTGGAAGTTGGTGATCAAGCAATCCACCAGCTGGTACTCGTAACCAGGGTAGATAAAGATTTCAGTATCGCCAAAGAATGGAACCAGTTCTGTGCCTTTCTTTAGCGCGTCTTGTGCTGCACTTTCTAGTGAGCGAACAGACGTTGTACCAACAGCGACGATACGGCCACCGCGCGCTTTGGTTGCGTTAATCGCATCCACTACGTCTTGCGGAACTTCTACGTATTCTGCGTGCATATGGTGATCGTTGATGTCATCGACTTTAACTGGCTGGAACGTACCTGCACCTACGTGCAGAGTAACGTACGCAAACTCAGCGCCTTTCGCTTTGATTTTCTCAAGCAGAACATCATCAAAGTGAAGACCCGCCGTCGGTGCTGCAACCGCACCTGGCTTTTGGTTATAAACCGTTTGGTAACGCTCTTTATCCGCGTCTTCATCTGGGCGGTCGATGTATGGAGGAAGTGGCATGTGACCAATTTCTTCCAGAATCTCGAGTACCGTCTTATCAGAGTTAAATTTCAGTTCAAACAGTGCATCATGACGAGCGACCATTTGCGCTGAGTATTCATCGTTTTCACCAACCAAGATCGTTGTGCCTGGTTTTGGCGATTTAGAGCAACGAACGTGTGCCAGGATGCTTTTCTCATCGAGCATACGCTCCACCAGCACTTCTAGCTTGCCGCCTGACTCTTTGCGACCAAACAAACGCGCAGGAATAACGCGAGTATTGTTGAAAACCACTAGGTCACCGGCTTGAACTTGCTCCAGCACATCGGTAAACGTGCCATCAATAAGTTCACCAGTATTGCCGTCCATTTGCAGCAGTCGGCTAGCGGTACGCTCTGGTTGAGGGTAGCGAGCGATGAGTTCATCTGGAAGGTCGAAATGGAAATCTGATACTTGCATGTTACTTGTCTTATCTATTGGTCAAATCACGTCAAAGACGACGATAAAATTGCGACGAGTTTTTCGCAGCAGACTAGTATATGTTTACATGCTGCAATAGCAAGCAAATCCCCTTAGATTGACTGTAAAAGCTTTCACTAAGAGTGTAATAAAACGTGAAAGGTGCAGGATACACACACATAAAAAAAGCAGCGAAGTGCGCTGCTTTTTAAAATGTCTAATTACGTTTATCAGTTACTGAAAGTTTAACTTTTGCGTCGGCGCATCCACGCTAGTGGAGCCAGCAAACTAAATAGCCAAGCGCCTAAGCTACCACCGTCGTCTTCAGAGCCTCTGAAATCACAGTTATTGGTCGCAATCCCATCATGGCACTCTTCTTCCCCACCACCATTTCCACTATTCGCTTCTTTGATGAAGTTCGGCTCAATGATGTAACTGCTCGGTGGACCATCGGCGGTGATGTAGGACTGTACCCAATCGTAATATTGCCCCACTTTAGTGTAGAAGCTTGGGATCGTTAAAGAGCCACACGTTGGTAGAATAAGAGGCGCACCACTTACGATACCGATCTGCTTACCCGTTGCGACATCAATGAGCGGACCACCACTGTCACCTTTACACGCGGAGTTACCATATTGAGTATGACTATCCGGCTCCAATACGCGGTTCTTCGTTGGAAGTGTGCAAATTTTGGTTTGGTTTTCTCTTGAATCAATGACTCCCGGAAAACTGCTGCCAATTTCTAAACGCTCATAACATTTGTCGATCGGCAAAAATGTGCTGATGGTGGTTTTGAGCGTATTGGAAGGTTCAGAGGCATCGGGCTGAGTGGTCCCCCACCCAAATACTTGCACGTTTTCGACACGTTGATTCGTCAGATAATTATCGTTCCAATCCGCAGCCAAACGTGCTTCGATATTTTCCATATCAGCTTTATTTGCTAAGTCAGCAACGCGCGCGTTCGCCACTGGGCGCGTGAGGTACAACAACGCGATGTCTGAATCTAAACCAGTTTGGATAGGTTTCACGTTGCCGTTGCTATCAATCTCAGCTTTTGAAATTCGCGTATAGTCAGGGTGAACCACAACGTGAGAGACAGGATAAAAGTTATCAAGCCCTGCTGAATTGAGTTCATACACATTGGCGTTCACCGACAGTTCTCCCGGCGGAGTAACATAATAGCTCGCTTCGTTCGTTCCCTGCCCCATCACCACACAGTGTGCCGCAGTTAATACCCACTGTTCCGTCACCATGGTACCGCCACACAGCGGAAACTCTGCCATGTTACTTGCGCGTAGGGTCACACGATCAACCGGGTCGGTTTGCTCATCTCCTAACACAATCGCTTGAGCGGATTGCACACTGAATGCCGCCACTGCCAAAGCAATGAGCTTGTTGCATGTCGTTCGTTTCATTTAGGTTGTAATCTTCAATCTGGTAAGCCTGAGCGTATCTTCTTCCACAGGCTTATCTTGGAAAATCAAGCAAGTAAAAATGTGCGATTCAACTCATTAGATTACATTCTGACCACATACCTTATCAGTGAAAAATGCAAACTGACTCGCATTGAGTTTTTCAACGGCAAATAGCAATAATTAACAAACCAATCAGTAGTAATTTCTATGAACTATAGTGAAGGTGAGCATTTGCTCTTTAGACATTTATTGAGGTAAGTATGAAGATGTTAACTCTAGCGCTGAGTGCTGCCGTACTCGCGTTTTCATCTGGAGCAATCGCAAGTTCCAGCAATGATCGACTCAAAGTGTTGCAAGATGCCTGTTACCTAAAACAGGTCCCTCGCTTATGTGCCGTAAACCTGCCAGATAAAAGCTACATCGGTCGCTGTGTCGATGCGAAAGCTTATGGTCTTATCTGTGTGCATTTTAAGCAACGTTAAGAGTAACCAAAGCTAAGGTTTAAACGCCTTAGCTTTGGTTATTTATGATAGCGCTTACATCCTAGACTCACCCCGAATGAGTAGCTGGAATTATAGAAAACACCAGTCCATTTTCACCTCTGATTGATCTCCATCTAATCGTTTTATTTTATTAGTGAAAAACGAGTTAGCTCCCAGATATGCAGCAAAATATTCTCTATATTTAAGAGAAGGACAATGCCGCTGGAGGTCTCTATGATCAAGGTTGAAGACATGATGACTCGCAACCCTCATACCTTGCTGCGTGAGCACACATTACGTGACGCAAAAAGCATGATGGAAGCGCTTGATATTCGACATATTCCGGTTGTTGATGCCAATAAACACTTAAAAGGCTTGGTGACTCAACGCGATATTCTTGCAGCACAAGAATCCTGCTTGCACCCAGATGAGGCTGAACAATCTTTTACCCTCGATACTCCGCTTTACCAAATGATGCACACCAACATCATGACTGCCGAACCAAGAGCAGGTTTAAAGGAAAGCGCAATCTATATGCAAAAGCACAAAGTCGGCTGTTTGCCAGTGGTCAATAAAGGTCACTTGGTCGGCATCATCACCGATACCGATTTTGTAACTATTGCAATTAACTTGCTGGAATTACAAGAAGAGACCGAGCCGGAAGAGATCGAAGTGGATTAATTCGCTACTAAGTTTCATTCTCTCAAATCGCAGGCAAAAAAAGAGCGGCTCAATTGCCGCTCAAAGATGTCATTACTAACGTAGTAATTGTGGACTCAATGCTGATTAGAATTGGTCTTCTTCAGTAGAACCTGTCAGTGCTGTCACTGACGAGTTACCACCTTGAATTGTGTTGGTCATTCTATCGAAGTAACCCGTACCAACCTCTTGTTGGTGCGCTACGAACGTATAACCTTTTTCTGCCGCTTCAAACTCAGGACGTTGAACCTTCTCAACGTAATGACGCATGCCTTCGCCTTGAGCGTAAGCGTGTGCCAGTTCGAACATGTTGAACCACATGTTGTGGATACCTGCTAGCGTGATGAACTGGTACTTGTAGCCCATGTTAGCTAGCTCTTGCTGGAACTTAGCAATGGTTTCTGCGTCTAGGTTCTTCTCCCAGTTGAATGAAGGCGAGCAGTTGTATGCCAACAGTTGGTCTGGGTACTCTGCATGAATTGCTTCTGCAAACTTGCGTGCTTCTTCTAGACATGGCGTTGCTGTCTCACACCAGATTAGATCCGCATATGGCGCGTAAGCTAGGCCACGAGAGATAGCTTGGTCGATACCTGCACGTACACGGTAGAAGCCCTCTGGCGTACGCTCTCCTTGAATAAAGTCTTTATCGTATGGGTCACAATCAGACGTTAGTAGGTCTGCTGCGTTTGCATCGGTACGCGCAATTACCAGCGTTGTCGTGCCTGCAACGTCTGCTGCAAGGCGAGCCGCTACCAGTTTTTGCACCGCTTCTTGAGTTGGAACCAGTACTTTACCGCCCATGTGCCCACACTTCTTCACTGATGCCAGTTGGTCTTCAAAGTGAACACCTGCCGCACCTGCGTCGATCATCGATTTCATTAGCTCGTAAGCGTTCAATACACCACCAAAGCCTGCTTCCGCATCCGCTACGATTGGTAGGAAGTAATCAATACCGCCTTCGTCTTCTGGTGACTTACCTGCAGACCACTGAATTTGGTCTGCACGACGGAATGAGTTATTGATGCGTTTTACTACCGACGGTACAGAATCTACTGGGTACAGAGATTGGTCTGGGTACATAGTCGAAGCGGTATTGTTGTCCGCAGCTACCTGCCAGCCAGATAGGTAAATAGCTTCAATACCCGCTTTCGCCTGCTGTACGGCTTGACCGCCCGTCAGTGCACCAAGACAGTTTACATAGCCTTTCTTTGAGCTACCGTTGACCAGTGACCAAAGTTTGTCAGCACCACGTTGTGCGATTGTGTTCGCAGGCACCATAGAACCACGCAGTTCTACTACTTCTTCTGCTGTGTAAGTGCGCTTTACGTTTTTCCAGCGTGGGTTGGTTGCCCAATCTTTTTCCAGAGCTTCAATTTGTTGGCGGCGAGTTAAGTTAGTCATTGGTCTATCCCTCTTATAATGTGCACTTTTGCGTGTGCGTTGAGTTTTCCGTTCTCAGGCAGTACATCCTTATCTGCCTCGAATCCTTCACGTATTGGTTAAATGAACATGTATTAGTTAAATAAATTGAGTGTTTGAAATCTTTGGATTAATCCAAGTAGTCATAACCTGGAATGGTTAAAAAGTTGGTCAGTTCATCACTGGTGGTGAGCCTAGCCATCAAGTCTGCTGCTTCTTCAAATCGACCTGCTTGGTAACGCTGCTCGCCAATTTCTTGCTTCACGACTTCAATCTCTTCTTTCAGATACAGCTCGAACAGCTCTTTAGTGACCTTCAATCCGTTGTCGAGCGACTTACCGTGTTGAATCCATTGCCAAATAGAAGCGCGGGAGATTTCTGCCGTTGCAGCGTCTTCCATCAGTCCGTAAATCGGCACACATCCGTTGCCAGAGATCCAAGCTTCGATGTATTGCAGCGCAACGCGGATGTTGTGGCGCATACCCTCTTCTGAACGTTCACCCTCGCACGGTTCAAGTAACTCTGCGGCGGTGATTGGTGCGTCTTCTGAGCGGCTCACATCCAATTGGTTAGTGCGCTGCCCCAGTGTGGCACTGAACACTTCCATTGCGGTGTCTGCCAACCCCGGGTGAGCAACCCAAGTGCCGTCATGACCGTTGTTGGCTTCTAGTGATTTATCGTTGTGGATCTTATCCAGCACTTTTTGGTTTTCTTGTGGGTCTTTAGCCGGAATAAAGGCTGCCATGCCGCCCATTGCAAATGCGCCACGTTTATGACAAGTGCGCACCAATAATCTTGAGTAAGCATTGAGGAATGGCTTGTCCATGGTCACAACTTGGCGATCCGGAAGTACGCGATCTGGGTGATTTTTCAGTGTTTTGATGTAGCTAAAGATGTAATCCCAGCGACCACAGTTCAAACCAACGATGTGCTCTTTCAGAGAGAACAGAATCTCATCCATTTCGAATACGGCTGGTAAGGTTTCAATCAATACAGTCGCTTTGATGGTGCCTGTATCCAAACCGAAATATTCTTCAGTGAAATGGAACACTTCGCTCCACCACTTCGCTTCATGATGCGATTGCAGTTTCGGAATGTAGAAGTATGGACCGCTTCCCTTTTTCAGTAGCGCTTTATAGTTGTTGTAGAAGTACAGAGCGAAATCGAATAGCGCTCCTGGAATGATCTGACCGTGCCACGTTACGTGTTTTTCTTTTAGATGCAGTCCGCGAACACGGCAGATCAACACCGCTGGGTCTTCTGCCAGCTGATAGTGCTTGCCATTGCCAGGATTGGTGTAGCTGATGGTGCCATTAACAGCGTCGCGCAGGTTGATTTGACCATCCAGAACTTTACTCCACGCAGGGGACATCGAATCTTCGAAATCTGCCATGAACACTTTTACATTCGCATTCAGTGCATTAATCACCATCTTGCGATCGGTTGGTCCAGTGATTTCCACTCGGCGATCTTGCAGATCTTGCGGGATTCCAAGGATCTTCCAGCTTCCTTCACGAATGTCTTGTGTCTCTGGTAGAAAGCCTGGCAGTTCACCAGCGTCGATGCGTGCTTGCTTCTCTTCTCGTGCTTCCAGCAACTGTTCAACACGTCCGGCAAATTTTTCACACAGTAGAGATAAAAAGGTTTGGGCTTCAACAGGGAAAATTGCTTGATGTTCAGGAGCAACGACTCCATTCACCTCAAGCATGCCTTGGGTTTGCTTTAGTTGTTGTGTTTTTTGTTCTGTCTGAGCAAGCATAATCATTCATCCTTAACGTGCTTTATCCATCTTGGGCAGTCAGCCTAAAGCTACATTTGTAAGTTATGAACAACAAATTACATCCTTCGATTTGGTGTTCACTTCGCTTCGTTGTGTCTATACATTGCGCAACCTAAATTGCTTTTTCAATCTAGACATAAGTCTTAAAAGCCTTTAATTAAGCTAACCCAACAAAGGTTTAAGCGAAACCCCTCAAGTAAACAAAACGTTAAATTCAAAGTTTTATTCGGTATCAAACAAGTGTTTGATTTTTGAGTTTAATTTGTAAGTTATTACGTAATTTAATTACATCAATTTTACAGGTCATTTTTGAATTCAAACAAGTGTATGAATAGTGAGGCAAGAGAAAAATCCTTGTATTCACAAGGGCTAGAAAGAGGAAATCAAACGCGACTTAAACGCGTTACATAGGCAGTTGTGTAAAATTAACATTGTGAAATTTCACTATTTTATGAAAGCTTCATGAAAGTTCATCTGTAAAATTTTACAAGTCAAAGTTCACGCGCAGAATAAAATGCTAAAAAGCGCACTATTTCTAGTGCGCTTTTTGATATTAGATCGGGAGTAGCAGGCTAATACTAATAGCTAAAGCAGTTCAGAGACGACTTCCGCCAATTGATTGAAAGTGTTTGATCGTGACGAGCTCGGGCGCCAAACCAAACCAATATCGCGATACGCTTGCTGACCAGGAGGGTCGATCACCACTAAGTTCTGGTTATGTAGCAAACCATGATCAATCGCCATTTGCGGAATAAACGTGGTGCCCAGACCATTCGCTACCATTTGCACCAATGTATGAAGACTGGTTGCGGTGAATGGGTTGATCTTCTCTTTGTCCGTCAACTTACATGCTGAAACCGCGTGCTCTGTAAGACAGTGCTCTTTCTCTAATAAGAAGACGGATTCATCTGGCAAATCTGCATAACGGATCGGCACAGGAACGGAATCCGCTTGATTGGCACTGATCACCATGCGGAACGGGTCTTGTCCCACTACTCGGCTTTCCATTCCCTCTATCTCTACAGGCAGAGCCAGAATCAACACGTCCAACTCACCGTGGCGAAGTGCTTGCAGCAAGTTAGTCGTCGTGTCTTCTCTTAATAGAAGGTTTAATTGAGGGAAGCGGTAGTTCACCTCTTGGACAAGGTCGCACAATAAGAAAGGAGCAATGGTCGGAATACAGCCTACTTTTAGCTGCCCTTCCATATCATCGCCTTGGCATAGACGACCCAGTTCAACAAGATCTTGCCCTTTAGCGAGCAGTTCGCGACCTTGCTGCACGACCATTTCACCCGCTTGAGTGAAAACCAGTGGGCTTTTCTTATCTTTCTTTTCGTAAAGTGGACAACCAATCAACTCTTCAAGGTTTTGGATGCCTTTACTCAAGGTAGATTGACTGACAAAACAACGCTCAGCAGCATCACTAAAATGTCGAGTTTCATGCAGAGTGACCAAATAGTGTAACTGCTTCAAGCTAGGCCATTTATTCATAATTCTATTTGTATCTATTGCTGTTCCAGTGATCGAGATAATAGTTTCGTTATTATCGCTTTTTTCGATGAACTCAATCTATTTATTTCGCTTTTTTCAATACTACAATCTGTACTATAGTTTGTCTCGCACAAACAAGGACCAAACCTAAATAACTGAATGTAGGTTTGGATCAAACCAAATTTTTTAGGAGCAAAAAAATGGTACTAGTAGGTCGTCAAGCCCCTGACTTTACTGCAGCAGCTGTTCTAGGTAACGGCGAAATCGTTGAAAACTTCAACTTTGCAGAATTCACTAAAGGTAAGAAAGCAGTAGTATTCTTCTACCCACTAGATTTCACTTTCGTTTGCCCATCTGAGCTAATCGCATTCGACAACCGTCTAGCTGATTTCCAAGCTAAGGGTGTTGAAGTAATCGGTGTTTCTATCGATTCTCAGTTCTCTCACAACGCATGGCGTAACACTGCTATCGAAGATGGCGGTATCGGTCAAGTTAAATACCCTCTAGTTGCTGACGTTAAGCACGAAATCTGTAAAGCGTACGATGTAGAGCACCCAGAAGCAGGCGTTGCTTTCCGTGGTTCTTTCCTAATCGACGAAGACGGTCTTGTACGTCACCAAGTAGTTAACGATCTACCACTAGGTCGTAACATCGACGAAATGCTACGCATGGTTGATGCACTAAACTTCCACCAGAAGCACGGCGAAGTATGTCCTGCACAATGGGAAGAAGGTAAAGCAGGTATGGACGCATCTCCAAAAGGTGTTGCAGCGTTCCTATCTGAGCACGCAGACGACCTAAGCAAGTAATAGACACTGCCGCCCAAGCTCAACGGGCGTGTTGGTTGGATGTATATATAAAGCAAAAAGCTATAGCGGAAAAACCGCAAACGCCAATCAGTCTAAGTAAAGTCATAAAAAAGCCCAGAGTTCGCTCTGGGCTTTCTTTTTATCTGCGGTTTTGAAAAGCAAAAGAGGCAAGCATCGCGCAAAAAATTTACCTCTATTTCCTTCGCCCTCAGTACAGATTCTCCCCTTTCGTCCTGCTAGTATTTGCTGTAATTACAATAATTCAGGACAACCTCGTGAACACTCAACTTGAAGTCTGTATTGATAACATTGAATCTCTCCATAACGCGATTGCTGGTGGTGCAACCCGCATCGAACTCTGCTCTTCACTTGCTTTAGGTGGCTTAACGCCAAGCTATGGCTTTATGCAGCAAGCAGCTAGACGCTCTACTATTCCGGTTTACGCGATGATTCGCCCGCGCCAAGGCGACTTCTTCTACAGTGAGGAAGAAATCGAAATGATGCGCTGGGATATTGAAGCTGCTAAACAAGCAGGCTTGAATGGTGTCGTGCTCGGCGTGCTCACTCAAGACGGCAACATTCATATGCCTTACGCAACAGCATTGTGTGAATTTGCACAAGCGCTTGGTCTAGGCGTAACCTTCCATCGTGCCTTTGACCAATGTCGTGACGCTGAAAAAGCGTTAGAAGAAGTGATCAGCCTAGGCTGTGAGCGTATTTTGACTTCTGGCCTTGCACCTTCGGCACCGCAAGGTATCGATGTGCTTAGAGCTTTGGTCGAGCAAGCACAAGGACGCATTGCGATCATGGCAGGCGCCGGTGTGAATGCAGACAATGTTGGCCAGCTTGTTGAACAAGCCAAAGTCATCGAAGTGCATTTATCTGGCAAGACAACTCGCCCTAGTCACATGACCTTTATTGCCGAGCAAAGCAAAATGGGCGCTGCCGATGTGGATGATTTTTCGATTCCTGTCACCAACACCGATGCTATCGCGAACATGGTAACAGCTCTCAATTAAGCGCTTTCAAATCCCGTCTTTAGTTATTGAGTGCTAACATATTGATAACTAAGGACGGGAGGAAACATGGCGAAACTAAAGAAAAAGGAATACGAAGAAGCACTAGAACAGCTGCAAATTGAGTTGGTTAAGCTCCAAGAGTGGGTCAAACACAAAGGGCTTAAAGTCGTGGTACTGTTTGAAGGACGCGACGCCGCTGGCAAAGGTGGCACCATCAAGCGCATCACTGAAAAACTCAACCCTCGTGTCTGCCGTATCGCGGCTCTTCCTGCCCCAACAGAAAAAGAAAAAACACAATGGTACTTCCAGCGCTACGTGGCACATCTGCCTGCTGCTGGGGAAATCGTGCTGTTTGACCGCAGTTGGTACAACCGCGCTGGCGTAGAGAAAGTCATGGGCTTTTGTACCCCGGAACAATATGAGGAGTTTCTCCGCTCTTGCCCAGAGTTCGAGCGCATGCTGCAACGCTCTGGCATCATCTTAATTAAGTATTGGTTTTCAGTCTCCGATGAAGAGCAAGAAAAGCGCTTTCTGGAGCGCATCAATACCCCTATCAAACGCTGGAAGTTCAGCCCGATGGATTTAGAGTCACGTAATCGCTGGGCGGAATATTCACAAGCAAAAGACAAAATGTTTGCTTACACAGATACAAAAAACTGCCCTTGGTGGGTAGTGCCTTCTGATGATAAAAAGAAAGCACGTTTGAATTGTATCAGCCATCTGCTCAGTCAAGTCGAATACGAAGAACTTGAGCATCCAGTTATCGAATTGCCAGAGCTGAATAAGGAAGGCTACGTCCGAGCCCCCATAGACGATCAAACCTTCGTTCCTGATAAATACTAGAGATGTACCATGGCGAAAGACCTGTTTCATACCCTTGACCTAAATCTGCTCAAAACCTTTATGGTTTTGATGCAAGAGAAAAACATGCGTAAAGCTTCTCAGCGCTTGTTTGTCTCTCAACCCGCCATCAGTCAAGCGTTACAAAAGCTACGTAATCACTTCGATGAAGAGCTGTTTGTAAAGGTTAAAACAGGTCTTGAACCGACACCTTTCGCAGAATCTCTCGCCAACGATATTACGCCCCACCTCGATGGTTTAGCGGCAGCGGTTAACCGCTCTCATCAGTTTGATCCTGCCGAAGTGGACAACAAAATTCGAATTGCACTGGCACCAATCACAATGACTTGCTTGCCCGGTTTCCTCTTCGAACAAATGAGAGCGTTAGCCCCTAACGCGCAACTTGAATTAGTCAGTTGGTCAAACAGTACGGTTGATGAAATCTTGAAAGGCGAAACGCTGATAGGGGTAAATTACGAGTTACTTCTAGCAAATAAAGAGATCTACACGCCTAAGCTAATCGATTTAAAGGGACGGATTCTTGTTCGTGAAGGCCACCCAATCAAACAGTCTCACGTAAAACCGCATGACTTGAGTGGCTACCCTATCGCATCTTTGATTTCCCCTGGCTGGAACGACAAATTCAGCTATGCTTCGCAGTTACTGACTGATTTAGGGATCGAGCATACTGTTGGATTTCGTTCTGAGTTAGTCATGGCAATCATAGATGTGGTGAAACATACTGATATGTACCTTCCACACTCCGACTTATTCCCAATAGAGCAATTTCAAGGACTAAGAGCTGTCGATGTCACGATTGATGGACAGCCACAAATGAAGTCTGTCCATGCTCATATACATGTTAGAAATCGAAACAACCCACTTGTAAAATGGCTGGTCGATTTAATTCAACAAGGCCTAGTACAGCAAGCTGACAAGGTCTCTTAACGATAAGTTTTAGTTATCACCTAGATAATGATAGCCATTTAGTCATAAACCTTACTTCTCAATAAGATTGTTTATCGCAAGTTAACTGAAAAGGAGTTCAGCTTACCTCGGCAAGGAAGCTTCTGAGTAGATCCCTTGAGAAGTTATATGAAAAAGATCCTCCCTTTACTGACACTCTTCATACCTCTATCGATAAACGCATCTGGGTTATTTGTTTCTCCAGAAGTGAAAGTTGGCTCATTTCGCGGTGCTGGTATTCAGCTTGGCACTAATGACGTCGCTGGCTTTGACGCGCTCTATTTTGATTACTCACGAGTGACCTACACCAGTGGAAACTTTGACGAAACTATCGATGCCTATCGCGTTGGTTTTCAACACATGTTTGACCACCAGCCACAAATGGGATTTCAAGCCAGCCTTGGTATAGCCAGTTATGATGGCACTTATAGAGAGGAAAGAAGAGATACAACAGGATTGAGTATCGGTGGTGCTTATGTGTATCAGGTAAATCCGATTCTCTCAGTCAGAGCAGGGGCGGATTTGGATATCTTTAAAGACGACAAAACCCACACGTTTACCGATACGGCCGTCAACTTCTCTGTGGGTTTTGGTCTGCGCTTATAAGGTTACTTCAGTACGTCATCAATGCTTTGATCGCCAAGGTGGCGTACATCTTTCCCTTTCACGAAGTAGATAATGTATTCACAAATGTTCTGGCATCGATCACCTACGCGTTCAATGGCACGCGCTGACCACATCACTTGCAGAATATGTGGAATGTTTTTCGGATCTTCCATCATGTAAGTCATCAACTGACGAATCACCGCTTCGTATTCCGCATCCAACTTATCATCAAGCTTGTGTACTTCTGCCGCTGCTTCTACGTCCATACGCGCAAACGCATCGAGCACTTGGTGCAGCATTTGGATCGCTTGACGACATAAAGGCTCTAATGAGACTTGGAATTGACGCTCTTGCGATGACGGGCTTTCAATCGCCACATAGGCAATACGCGTTGCAACATCACCAATGCGCTCAAGATCTGTGATGGTCTTAATGATCGCCATGATTAAGCGTAAGTCTTTTGCCGTAGGCTGACGCTTAGCGATGATGCGAGTACAAGCGTCATCAATCGACACTTCCATCGCATTAACTTTGTGATCATCACGTACAACTTTACGCGCTAGTTCGATGTCTTCTTTGTGCAAGGCTTGAATAGCATACGACAACTGCTGTTCTACCAAGCCTCCCATGGTGAGTACATGGGTACGAATCGATTCTAGCTCTACGTTAAATTGTCCTGAGATGTGACGTCCAAAGTGCATGGCTTTCCTTTAATCCTTGAAAGGTCGCGGCTTAGCCGTAACGACCGGTAATGTAATCTTCGGTTTGTTTCTTCATTGGAGAGGTGAAGATCGAATCCGCATCCGAATATTCAATCAGTTTACCCATATGAATGAATGCCGTGTGGTCACTGACGCGCGCCGCTTGTTGCATGTTATGGGTAACGATAACCACAGTATATTGAGTCTTGAGCTCGTTGATAAGCTCTTCAATAGTTAAAGTTGAGATTGGATCCAAAGCCGACGTTGGTTCATCCAATAATAGTACTTCTGGCTCAATCGCGACGGCGCGAGCAATCACCAAACGCTGCTGCTGGCCTCCAGAAAGTCCGAATGCATTTTCATGTAGACGATCTTTTACTTCGTCCCATAATGCCGCAGAACGCAGTGAACGCTCGACCGCATCGTCCAACATGCGACTGTTCTTCACACCTTGTAAACGAAGACCGTAAACCACGTTTTCGTAAATCGACTTGGGGAATGGGTTTGGGCGCTGAAACACCATACCTACTCGGCGGCGCAGTGTTGCCACATCCACACTTGGGTTGTACACATTCTTACCGTGCAAACGTACTTGCCCCGTCACCTTACAACCTTCGACTAAATCGTTCATGCGGTTGATACAGCGCAGCAATGTGGATTTACCACAACCTGACGGTCCGATGAATGCGGTTACGCGCCCTTTCGGGATACGCATGGAGATATCATGCAGCGCCTGAGCCTGACCATAGAAAAGATTAAGGTTCTCGATCGAGATAGCCGTTTGTTCATCCGTCAGGTTATGCACATCCAATGGTGGCTCATAACCTAATGTATTATCAAAGTTAAACATGCTTAATCTTGTCCTAAAGTTCGGTATTTCTCTCGCAGATTATTACGAATACTGATTGCTGTTAAGTTTAGTCCGACAATAACCGTCACGAGTAAGAAGGAAGTCGCGTAAACCAACGGACGCGCAGCTTCGATATTCGAGGTCTGGAATCCAACATCATAAATGTGGAAGCCTAGGTGCATAAACTTTCTGTCCAAATGCACGTAAGGGAATTGCCCATCCACTGGCAAGCTAGAAGCCAGCTTCACAACTCCCACTAGCATCAAGGGTGCAACCTCCCCCGCAGCACGAGCAATCGCTAGAATCAAACCAGTAATGATCGCAGGGGTTGCCATAGGCAAAACCACACGCCACAGTGTTTCGAACTGCGTTGCGCCTAAGGCTAGCGAACCATGACGAACAGAGCTTGGAATACGGGTTAAACCTTCTTCCGTGGTGACAATCACCACCGGTAACGTCAATACAGCTAACGTCAATGCTGACCACAACAAGCCCGGCGTACCAAAGGTTGGAGCGGGTAATCTTTCAGCGTAAAACAGGTTATCGATCGAGGCACCAATGGTGTAAACAAAGAAGCCCAAACCAAATACACCGTAAACAATCGAAGGAACACCAGCAAGGTTAATAACCGCAATGCGAATGACTCGAGTAAGCGCATTGTTCTTAGCGTACTCGTGCAAATAAATCGCCGCCACCACCCCCAATGGCATCACGATGATCGACATAATGATAACCAAGAAAACTGTACCGAAAATCGCTGGGAAAACACCACCTTCAGAATTCGATTCGCGTGGGTCTTCTGAGAGGAACTTCCAAACCTGTTTCCCCCAATGAGCCACCTTTTCAGGCAGTGACATTTGGTTGGGATACCAGTAGTCCAAAATGTCTTCTAACGGAATCGAAACTTGAGTCCCAGTCATGTCTTCAACAATGAGAGCATAATCCGAGAAGCCTAGGCGCAACCCGTCAAGTTGCATGTCTAGCTTGGCTAACTCTGCTTCAATTTCTGCTTTGCGTTGGCTGTTATTTGCCAAAAACTCTTCAGTGATGGTGTCATTAAGCTCATGCTTGCGCTTGTCTAAGCGAAGTTGTTCTAGCTTCCAACCTAAGTCTTTTACTTGATCATCCACCAGCATATCAATTTCATGGTGCAAGGTTTCTGCATCATCGAGCTTCTGGTCCAAAAGCGCTGGAATGTTGTTTTCATAGCGCGTTTCGCCATCTTGAAAAGCAACAAACTTACCGAAGAAGTAGCCACCGCTGCTGCGTTCAATCACCGCCCATTCACCGGGTGTCGTCGGCTCATCCAACTGCATTTTCAGAACCGAGATAAAGTCAGCTGGATACAACTCACGGTTGGCAATTTTGATGTTCAAACGTGTCGCAAATTCTTCGTCATCCGCGAGTTTATTCGCCGCTTCTTCTGGTAGGTAACTTCTTGGCACAAAACTGCGCTCGTAAACCTGACCAACCAGAATCGAGTTTTCATGCAGCACTTCGCCCTGCACCGGAGTCAGCGCAGCAACATTCCATTGATAAAGTGGCGCAGGCCAGAAGTAAGTCAGCCCCTTCCAGCCAATCAATAGCAATAAACCGAGGACAGAAAGCAAGCTGATGCTTACCGCTCCCCCGGTTAACCAAATCCAAGGTGCGCCAGAACGAATCCAATTTAACACGCTATTACTCGCTCTTTCGTTAACTGATTACAACGCACGATATTTATCTCTTAGTCTTTGACGAACCCATTCCGCCAAGGCGTTCACCGCAAAGGTGAAGACAAACAAAATTAATGCCGATAAGAACAACAATCGGTAGTGCGAACTGCCTACTTCCGATTCTGGCAACTCAACCGCAATGGTTGCCGACAAGCTACGTAAGCCTTCTAGTACGTTCCAATCCATTAATGGCGTATTACCCGTCGCCATTAATACAATCATGGTTTCACCTACAGCACGACCAAGCCCCATCATGATTGCCGAGAAGATACCCGGACTGGCTGTCAGTAGGACCACATAAATCAGGGTTTGCCATGGCGTCGCACCCAGCGCTAATGAGCCATCCGATAAGTGCTTAGGTACAGAGAAAATCGCATCTTCTGCAATGGTAAAAATCGTTGGAATAACCGCAAAGCCCATCGCCAAGCCAACCACCAGCGCGTTACGTTGGTCAAAGCCAATGCCATGGTCAGTCAGGAACAAACGCATGTCCCCGCCAAAGAAGGCTTGCTCAAGCATTGGTGATACCCACACACCCAAACCGATCAGTAGCAAAATCAAAGGCATTAATACCAAAGCATGCCACCCGTTTGGCAGGCGATTACGTATCGGTTGTGGGATCAGTGCCCATAGGCCGCCCATCACCATAGTGCTCAAAGGCAAAACAAACAGCATCACCACAACGGTAATTAGATGGTCTTCCACAATCGGAGCGAACCAGAGCCCGGCAAGGAAACCAATGATAACCGTAGGCAAAGCTTCCATTAACTCGATTGATGGCTTCACCACACGACGCATACGTGGCGACATAAAGTAGGCGGTATAAATTGCGCCTAAAACTGCCAGTGGTACCGAAAACAGCATCGCGAACATCGCCGCTTTGATGGTACCAAACGCAATTGGCACTAAGCTGAACTTCGCTTCAAAATCGTCACTAGCTGAGGTGGATTGCCACACAAATTCGGGCTCTGGGTAACCTTCATACCAAACCTTCTGCCACAAGGAGGACAGAGAAACTTCTGGATATGGGTTATCAACAAATGCGACCGTCAGTTTGTCGTTTTGCCATGTGATCAGGTAGCGCTCGTTATTCGACATTCCTGCCATCACTGGCGCTTGTTTGTAGGCACGTTTAAACAACACCAACTTCTCACTGGTGGTGTAGTGGCTTTGCAAAGTACCGTTGGTGTAAAAGCTGTAGAAACCTTTGCGGTGTGAATCGGGAAGTAAATACTTCAGCTCAGACGCCAACTTAAAGTCGCGAATGTGAGTCAAAGTACGCTTGTCGCCCTGCAACGTATCAAACCATTGTGATACACGACCATCGTTATGCGTAACGAGCAAAGAATACGCCCCCGCCAGCAAATCCATCGTTCTCACTGAGTGCTTTTTATCACCCTGAGTCAGATCGATAACCTCGCGCACTGAGAATTTATTGTCACCTTTCACCAAAACAATCAGCTCTGATCCATGTCGCAAATAAAGGTTATTACCATCTGGCGTCAGCAGCATTTGGTCTGGCGCATCAAAACCTGAAGAGAAGGTGTAATCATGGGTAACAGGTGATGCATCTAATAGTTGAGGCACTTGCCAACGCGCTTTTATTACGCCGCTTTGTGTTTGCCAAACAAGGGTTGGAGCTTGTGTGGAAGTACTAAAAACAAACTTCTTAACTGGATCGGATGCATCTGTCAGTTGCATGTCCATTGAGGTTCGAAACGGCACCACTTCTGGTGGACGAGTGTTTTCGCGCAGCGTCGCGTTAAACTCCGGCTTGAAGATGTGCGCTTTACCTTGGCCATCGACTAAACCATACCAACCCAATCCTGGTGCAGACTGAGAAAATGCCACTGGGTTATTAGCTATCTGCTGAGTGTAAAGCGCGGGCTTGCTAGAATCGTCAAGAGGTAGAAAACGCACTTCACCGGATTGGGTTAAAACCAAACCGATTTGGGAGTAATCATCAACGGAAATTGCGAGTGGCTTCCCGCTTTGGGTTGCACGAGCGGCATAATTGGTTTCGATCTCTGCATCAGAAAACAGAGGAATGATCACCATCGCAAGGTAAACGAAGATCAACACAAGAGCAGCAAGAACGCCTACACCACCTGATGTCACTGCAAAACGAACCAAACGATCTTTGATCAATCGTTTTTTATCTTTTTCCTGCAATGAAAACTCGGCTTGTGCCATTGATCTCTCTACCCTTTTTGACTTAGTACTAGAATATGTCGTTAAGATGACAATTATATTACAGATCACATTAAACAACTGAAAAGAATACAACTCTTATGCAGGCCGTGTTATGAAATAAAACTGTAACGTAAACCTCATAGTGTTCAGGCTCATCTTTTTTATCCCACAGATGAGTGCGGATTTACTTCATTTTAGGCTAGGTAAGGTTATGAGCGCAGAAAAACTCTATATAGAAAAAGAACTTAGTTGGTTGTCTTTCAATGAAAGAGTACTGCAAGAAGCCGCCGATAAAACAGTCCCTTTAATCGAACGTATTCGCTTTCTGGGGATCTTTTCCAATAACTTAGATGAGTTCTACAAGGTACGCTTTGCAGACGTAAAACGTCGGATCTTGATCAGCCAAGAACGAGGTGGAAGCGATAACTCTAAGCACTTGTTAACTAAGATGCAAACCAAAGCATTGAAGCTTAACGAACAATTTGACGAGCTGTACGGTGATTTGATCCGAGAGATGGCACGACGCCGCATTTTCTTGGTTAACGAAAACCAGCTGGATGACACGCAGAAACGCTGGATCACCAAGTACTTTCGCAAAGAAGTCATGCCACACATCACTCCGCTATTGATTAAAGATGACATCGATGTGTTGCAGTTTCTTAAAGACGAATACGCCTACATTACCGTCGATCTGCGCAAAGACGATCATTCCCAATATGCTTTACTCGAAATACCAACTGACCACCTGCCTCGCTTCGTTATGGTACCGGAGCAAAAAGGCAAACGCCGCAAAACCATCATTCTGCTCGACAACATTATCCGTTACTGTCTGGATGAGCTGTTTAAAGGCTTCTTCGATTATGACGAACTAAATGGCTACGCGATGAAGATGACTCGCGATGCCGAATACGATTTACGCCTAGAGATCGAATACAGCTTGCTCGAACAGATGTCTGAAGGAGTGAACCAACGCTTAACCGCTATGCCAGTGCGCTTTGTTTACGAGCGTGAAATGCCGCAAGAGATGCTCGATTTCTTGTGCCGTAAACTGCAAATCTCCAACTACGATAGTTTGATTCCCGGTGGTCGTTACCACAACTTTAAAGACTTCATTGGGTTCCCAAATGTTGGTCGTGAGTACTTAGAAAACAAGCCCATGCCACCGATGAAGTGTGCCGACTTCGAAGGCTACGCCAACAGTTTCGATGCGATCAAAGCCAAAGACATTTTGCTTTACTACCCTTATCACACCTTTGATCACATCTCTGAACTGGTTCGCCAAGCTTCCTTCGATCCTAAAGTATTGGCAATTAAGATTAATATCTACCGCGTTGCCAAAGATTCGCGCTTGATGAACTCATTGATCGATGCGGTACACAATGGCAAAAGCGTAACTGTGGTGGTGGAACTGCAAGCCCGATTCGATGAAGAAGCCAATATCGAATGGTCAAAGGTTCTCACCGATGCAGGCGTACACGTTATCTTCGGTGCGCCTGGTTTGAAAATTCACTCAAAACTGCTTCTGATTAGCCGCCGCGAAGAAGGTGAAATCGTACGTTACGCGCATATAGGAACAGGTAACTTCCACGAGAAAACTGCACGTATCTACACCGACTTTGCGCTGCTAACCGCAGATCAGGAAATCACCAATGAAGTTCGTAACGTCTTTGGCTATATCGAGAACCCATATCGCCCAGTCAGGTTTAACCACCTCATCGTTTCACCACGCAATTCGCGTAAACAACTCTACCGTTTGATTGATGGGGAGATTGCCAACGCAAAAGCTGGCAAGAAAGCCGCGCTGACGATCAAAGTGAATAACTTGGTCGACAAAGGCATCGTCAATAAACTCTATGGTGCGAGCAATGCCGGGGTGAAAATCAATATGATTATCCGCGGTATGTGTTCACTCGTACCGGGTATTGAAGGTGTGAGCGAAAACATTCGCATCATCAGTATTGTTGACCGATTCCTTGAGCACCCTCGCGTCGTCATCACTCACAATGATGGTGACCCACAAGTTTACATCTCATCGGCGGACTGGATGACACGAAATATCGATCATCGTATTGAAGTTGCAGCTCCAGTTCGTGACCCACGTTTGAAACAACGCATTATTGATATAACTAACATTCACTTTACCGATACAGTAAAGGCTCGTTTGATAGATAAAGAGATGAGCAACAGCTACGTACCGCGAGGTAATCGTAAAAAAGTTCGATCACAAGTTGCCATCTACGACTATCTTAAAAATATAGAGAAACAAACAAGAAAACAAAAAGCAGATGCCTCAGATACTTGAACAAGATGTACGCCACATTGCAGCCATTGACCTTGGGTCGAACAGCTTCCATATGGTGGTGGCGAAAGTTGTTGGAAGTGACCTGCAATTAGTCAGCCGCCATAAACAGCGAGTGCGCTTAGCTGCCGGGCTCGATTCAGAATTAAACCTCAGTCACGCCGCGATGGAGCGAGGCCTTGAGTGCCTCGCGATGTTCGCCGAGCGCCTGCAAGGCTTTGAAACGTCAAACGTAAGAATTGCAGCGACCCATACCTTAAGGCGTGCCAACAACGCTCATCTGTTTATCAAACGAGCAAAAAAGGTGCTGCCTTTCCCAATTGAAATCATTCCGGGCGAAGAAGAAGCTCGCCTCATCTATCTCGGCGTCGCGCACACCCAAGCGGAGTCTAACTCCAAGTTAGTTGTCGATATCGGTGGCGGCAGTACCGAGATGATCATTGGTCAAGAGTTTGAGCCAGAGCTTCTCAACAGTAAACAAATGGGTTGTGTGAGCTTTACCGAACAGTTCTTCAATAATGGCAAACTGTCACGGAAGAACTTCAGCAAAGCGATTCTCGCCGCAGAGCAGCGTATTGAATCCATTGCTGTAAAATACCGCAAGAAAGGTTGGGATATTGCCCTAGGCTCTTCTGGTACGATTAAAGCGATTCGCGAAGTCTTGATTGGTTTAGGTCATGAAGATGGACTGATCACCAACAAGCGTTTGGGTAAGCTCATCGACACATTGTGCGAGTTTGAGTCCATTGATGATATCGAGCTTATTGGTTTGACCGATGAACGCAAGCCAGTCTTTGCAGCAGGTGTAGCCATTTTGGCTGCCATCTTCCAATCACTAAAAATCAACCAGATGTTTTTCTCGGATGGCGCGTTGCGAGAAGGTCTGCTCTACGAGATGGAAGAACGTTTCGCTCGTTCTGATATTCGTATGCGCACCACAGAAAACCTAGCGAAAAAACATCGCGTTGATATCGAACACGCGGCACGCGTAAAAGGTCATGCAAGAGAGATGCTGTGCAATGTTCGTTCTGAACTTGGTATCAAGAAGAAGAGTGAGCTGTTTGATTTACTGGAATGGGCGGCTTTGCTACATGAAGTCGGCTTGAGTATCAGTCTGCGCGGTTTCCATCGTCACTCATTCTACATTCTGCTGCACTCCAACTTACCGGGCTTTAACCGCGAACAGCAATTGGTATTGGCGACCTTAGCTCGCTTCCAACGTAAATCCCTTAAGCTGAATGAGTTCCCAGAGTTTAACCTCTACAAAGAGAGTGACATCATCAACTTAATTAAGATTCTGCGTCTAGCCATTGTGGTCAACGGTCAACGCAATGATGACCCGTTGCCAGAGCTGACACTATCGATACAAGAAGATAAGTGGGTACTTACCTGCACAGAAGAAGATTGGCTGGAGAATAACAAACTGCTCGATGCCGATTTGCAAGAAGAGCAACAACGCTGGGAAAGCGCAGGATGGACATTGAGCTTCTAACTATGAACTCAGTTAACTATGAACTCAGTGAGACAAAGAAAAAGGTCGGCTTACAAACCGACCTTTTTTAATTCCTCGGCAGCGAAATCAGCAGTAATCGGAACATAACCGTCTTTCGCAACCAGCGCTTGCCCTTGGGCAGAGAACATAAAACGAATGAACTCAGATTCAATTGGGCTTAACGGATAATCAGGATGTTTATTCACGTATACATAGAGATAACGCGATAGTGGGTACTTACCTGAGATAATATTTTCACGCACTGGGCTAACGTAATCTGTGCCTGTTTTCGCAATAGGAACTAAACGAACCCCAGCAACTCGATAACCCACACCGGAGTAACCAACACCGCTAATCGTTGATGCCACAGACTGCACCACTGATGCTGATCCTGGCTGTTCATTCACACGAGTTTTGAAATCACCGCCACACAAGGCGTTACTTTTAAAGTAACCGTAGGTACCCGATACCGAGTTACGCCCAAACAACTGCAAGTTACGTTTTGCCCATTCAGCTTTGATGCCTAACTCACGCCAGTTAGTGATGAACTCACTTTCACCGCAGCGCAATGTCGCGGAAAACATCGCGTCCAGCTGATGGAAGTTAAGCCCTTTGATTGGATTATCTTGGTGCACAAAAATACCAATTGCATCAATCGCAACGCGAAGCGCCGTTGGTTTGTAACCATGCACCCGCTCAAATGCTTCGATCTCTCGCATACGCATTGAGCGACTCATTGGCCCGAATTGCGCAGTTTGCTCTGTTAACGCCGGTGGCGCAGTCGATGAGCCAGAAGCTTGTACCTGAGCATTAATGTTCGGGTAGATAGATTTAAATTCTTCCACCCAAAGCGTGGTCATACCCGCTAACGTATCTGAGCCGACAGACAATAAGTTACCGGCTATGCCAGTTGTCTTTTGATAATTCGGCAACGGTTCATCTTGTGCAAAAGCCACGCTGGAGAGTACCAGTGTGGCTAGAGTAACTTTCTTGATTACTTTGGATACGACGCTCATTACTTCACCACCAAACGACTTGGTAGAACGAAAGAGAACTTACTGCCAACGCCAACTTCACTGTGGATTTCGAGATGAGAATCATGGTGGCTCAACGCGTGCTTCACGATGGCCAAACCTAGACCACTGCCGCCGGTATCGCGTGAGCGGGCTTTATCGACGCGATAGAAACGCTCGGTCAATCGATGTAAATGTTGCGGCTCAATACCGTCACCGCTGTCTTCCACCTCAAGGCAAGCGCCTTGTGCGGTTTGATACCAACGAACGTTAATGTGTGCACCGGGTGGTGTGTATTTCACCGCGTTGTACACCAAGTTAGAGATCGCACTACGCAGTTGGTCATCATCGCCAAGCACGCGCAGACTAGAATCAACATCGAACTTCAACTGATGCTGATCATCACCACTTAAGCTTACCGCTTCCTTCTCTAGCACTTCTAACATGCTAGGGACATTGACCACATCTTCCAACTCATGCATTGGTGCCGCCTCAATCTTAGACAGCGTCAGAAGCTGATTAACCAAGCTGTTCATGCGGTTGAGCTGCTCTGTCATCACCCCATGCGCTTTCGTCCACATCGGGCCAACAATCATGTCTGGATCTTCCGTCATCTCAAGATATCCTTGCAGTACCGTCATCGGTGTACGAAGCTCATGAGATACGTTAGCGAAGAAGTTACGACGCATACCTTCAAGCTGTTTAAGTTGGCTAACATCACGCACCACCATCAGATGTTCCCCTTCGGTGTAAGGTACGATACGCAGTTCCAACATTCGCTCGACATTCAATGGTGAGCACATTTCTAGCGGCTCTGAGAAGTCTTGTTTATTGATGTACTTAATAAAGTCTGGAGTACGGATGAGGTTAGAAATAGGTTGCCCAGAATCTTCCGGCCAGTGGAAACCCAAAAGGTGTTGTGCGAGCTTGTTACACCATACGATGTTACCTTCAGCACGAAACACCACCACCGCATCCGGCAGCGATTCAGCACCATTACGGAAACGGCGAATCAAATTGGTAAGCTCTTTACGCTTACGACGCTGACGTTGTTGCAATCGGTATAAGCCGTTGAATAACGATTCCCAGTTGCCACTGCCTGACGGTGGCGTAAGACGCTTTTCATCCCACAACCAAGCCGACAAGCGCACCTGATTATGCAAATGCCATACAAGCTGCAAAGCCGTGGCCGCCAATAGCAACCACGGCATATAACCGAATATCCAACCTATGATCACCCAAGGGGTGTAAAAAAAAGCCAGCTCCCAGGCCAGCTTTTTCCAAGTCAATCTTTCAACCACTCATTACTCCAGAAATGGTATTGATAAGCTGCTAGCGATGTTATGCCTTCGTCGAGAAACGGTATCCTGCGCCACGAACGGTTTGGATTAGTTTGTCGTGACCTGCCGCCTCAAGCGCTTTACGCAAGCGACGAATGTGTACGTCAACGGTACGGTCTTCTACATACACGTTGGTACCCCAAACGTTGTTTAGCAGTTGTTCACGACTGTAAACGCGCTCTTGGTGCGTCATAAAGAAGTGCAGCATTTTGAACTCAGTTGGTCCCATATCTACTGCTTCATCATTTGCAGTCACGCGGTGAGAAACAGGGTCCAACTTCAGACCTTGTACATCAATCACATCTTCAAGCGCAGTCGGTGTTACGCGGCGAATAACGGCTTTAAGACGAGCAACCAACTCTTTTGGTGAAAAAGGTTTGGTGATGTAGTCATCCGCGCCAACTTCTAAGCCGCGCACTTTGTCTTCTTCTTCACCACGAGCTGTCAGCATCACAACGGGAATATTGCGAGTTAACTCTTCGCGCTTCATGTGTTTGATGAAGTTAATACCACTGCCACCTGGTAGCATCCAGTCTAGTAGCACTAAATCCGGGAAGGGTTCAGCCAGTTTGGTTACCGCAGAGTCGTAATCTTCTGCTTCTACTGCTTGATAACCTTTCTGTTCAAGCACGAAGCATAGCATTTCGCGAATCGGAGCTTCGTCTTCAACAACCAGAATCCTTCTAGACATAATTGAATAACCTTATGTGAGTTGAGCTAATGAATTTAAAGGACAAAGCGCCCCTCTATGCATAAGCATTATTACTACCAATTATGACACTTTTGTGACCTTTGAAAACAAATTTTCATATAAGTTTCTTTTGAGATTCATCATGATCTTTTTCAATTCAATTAGGACAACGCCGAGAAAATTCCCTATGATTAGTCCCTTGTCATCAAGCCTAGAGAAGATTTATGTGGTTTAAAAACTGTCTGGTATACCGCGTTAACCGCGAGGTTAACTTCAACGCCGATCAACTGGAAACTCAACTAGCCGAGTTCCGATTCACCCCTTGTGGCAGCCAAGATAAGCAAAAGTTTGGTTGGGTTAGCGCGATGGGTAGAAATGGCGACATGATGACGCACGTTTCTGAAAACCGCATTCTGATTTGCGCTAAGAAAGAAGAGAAAATGCTGCCAGCTTCAGTGATCAAAGATTCACTAAACGCGAAAGTAGAAGCAATGGAAGCACAAGAAGGTCGTCCTCTTAAAAAGAAAGAAAAAGACAACCTTAAAGATGACATCGTAATGGATCTGCTGCCTCGTGCATTCAGCCGCAGCAGCCACACTTACGTACTTATCATGCCAAAAGAAGGCTTCATCCTTGTTGATGCAAGCAGCTACAAAAAAGCAGAAGACGTGTTAGCACTATTGCGTAAAACAATGGGTAGCCTACCTGTTGTACCAGCAATCCCAGAAGTAGCTATCGAAACGACGCTAACGGAATGGGTGAAAACCGGTGATACGCCACAAGGCATTTCTATGATGGACGAAGCTGAGCTTAAGTCTGTGCTAGAAGAAGGCGGCGTGATTCGTTGTAAGAAGCAAGAGCTGACAACCGATGAAATCCGCAACCACATCGCTGCAGACAAAGTAGTGACTAAGCTAGCACTGAACTGGCAAGATCGTATCGAATTCATCATGGCAGAAGATTCTGGCATCAAACGTCTGAAGTTCTCTGATGAACTAAAAGATCAAAACGATGACATCCCACGCGAAGATCAAGCTGCTCGCTTCGACGCAGACTTCTCTCTAATGTGTGGCGAGCTCAGCGCTTTCCTACCAAATCTATACGAAGCATTGGGTGGCCTGCCAAACCCTAACGCTTAATTTAGTACAAAGATTAATCATAACGCCCTCACTTTTTTTGAGGGCGTTTGTTTATCTAAACCATAATTCTCCTAGTCACAGGTCACATTTTGACGTAAAATTTGCGCCCCATTTCCATGAGGTGGAATTGGCCTGACTTGTGATCAGATACTAAGAGAATTGAGCAATGACAACAGAGAAAGCATTCGTACCAGAGCTACTGTCTCCTGCAGGTAGCCTTAAAAATATGCGTTACGCATTCGCCTACGGCGCAGATGCTGTATACGCTGGCCAACCTCGCTACAGCCTTCGCGTACGTAACAACGAGTTCAACCACGAAAACCTACAAATCGGTATCAACGAAGCGCATGCCCTAGGCAAAAAGCTTTACGTGGTATGTAACATCCAACCGCACAACTCTAAGCTTAAAACTTTCATCCGTGACCTTAAGCCAGTGGTAGAAATGGGCCCAGACGCACTTATCATGTCTGATCCAGGTCTTATCATGATGGTCCGCGAAGCGTTCCCAGAAATGCCAATCCACCTGTCTGTACAGGCGAACGCAGTAAACTGGGCAACAGTGAAGTTCTGGGCTGCTAACGGTGTTGAGCGTGTGATCGTTTCTCGTGAGCTTTCTCTAGAAGAAATCGAAGAAATTCGCGAGCACTGTCCTGAAACTGAACTAGAAGTTTTCGTTCACGGTGCTCTATGCATGGCTTACTCTGGCCGTTGCCTACTTTCTGGTTACATCAACAAACGTGACCCTAACCAAGGTACATGTACTAACGCATGTCGTTGGGAGTATAAAGTTGAAGAAGGCAAAGAAAACGACACTGGCGATATCGTAGAAAAATTTGACCCAACGGAGGCGCAAGCAATCGAAGTTGCTGACGAGCGCCCTGAGACAACCATCGGTCGCGGCAAACCAACCGATGAAGTCGTTCTGCTTTCTGAAGCGCACCGTCCAGAAGAGAAGATGGCAGCTTACGAAGATGAGCACGGCACTTACATCATGAACTCGAAAGACCTGCGTGCAATCCAACACGTGGAACGTCTAACTAAGATGGGTGTTCATTCATTGAAGATCGAAGGTCGTACTAAGTCATTCTACTACTGTGCTCGTACTGCTCAGGTTTACCGCAAAGCGATTGACGACGCAGTTGCTGGTCGTCCATTTGATGAAAGCCTAATGGGTACGCTAGAAAGCCTAGCTCACCGTGGCTACACAGAAGGTTTCCTACGTCGCCATACTCACGACAGCTACCAAAACTATGATTACGGTTACTCTGTATCTGATGCTCAGCAATTCGTTGGTGAATTCACTGGCAAACGTCGTGGTGACATGGCGGAAGTTGAGGTGAAGAACAAATTCATCGTTGGTGACAGCCTTGAGCTAATGACACCAAAAGGCAACGTAATCTTCACGCTAGAAGCGATGGAAAACCGTAAGTCAGAATCAATTGAAGACGCAAAAGGTAACGGACACTTCGTATTCATCCCAGTTCCAGAAGACATGGATCTAGAATACGGTCTGTTGATGCGTAACTTAAATGCAGGTCAGGATACCCGTAACCCAACTGGTAAGTAATCATGGCACTACTTATTACCGATAAGTGCATCAACTGTGATATGTGTGACCCAGAGTGCCCTAACGGTGCTATTACTATGGGTGACAGCATTTTCGAGATTGACCCAGCGCTCTGTACTGAGTGTAAAGGTCACTACGAGAAGCCAACATGCCAGTCAGTGTGTCCTATTACAAAGTGCATAATTACCGACCCTAATCATGTTGAAACTGAAGAGCAATTGCTAGAGAAGTTTGTGATTATTCAAGGGTTAGCGTAATCAAAAGAGGTTCAACTTTGCAGTCAAAGTTGAACCTTTTTTTTAACCCGATTTTTCGATAGGAATGATGTTGCAAAACAGTTCTTTCTCGAAATGATACTCTAACTTTTCGCGCCAGTTTTCAGCTTGAGATACCGGTATCAAATAAAAATTTTCACGGCTCGTATCAGTAACGAAAGCTATTCCGTATTGCATCAGTTCGTAATGCACATCATTAACAAAACCTGGATCAAGGCGCTGACGCCCTGTCAGGTGATTAACATCCTCTCGAGTCAAATAGACCCCTTTAATATCACTGCTAAATCTGTGTCTTAACCACTCTGCAAATTCTTTTGCACAAATCATAGTCATGGTTTTGTCCTTGATTAACTCTTTGGTGGGGAGACCGCCTCCTTTCCCACCTTAATACAGTAGTCTGCGTTGTCGTTTGTCCTTCACCAACCAACAGACATATTGCTAAGAAATCAGAGAATCGCGACGAAAAGATCTTTCTTGAAATTAAAGTTGCGAGTAACGAAAGCGAACACAACCTTTTGTTTATGTTAGATTTCTATAATATGCCACCAAAACTAATCAGGTTAGTTTTTGTACTGGTATTATTCACTGTAGACAAAAGAATGATCTTTCTCCAGTTTCATAAAAAGAACTGGAAAGGGCATATTTATAGATTAACGAGGGGCAAAGGTCTTTAGTTCTTAGTGATCAACGATTGACACTGTGCTGGTATCACCTTTTGTTTTTTCGGTTTTGGTGTCACCTTAGGCTTGTTCTTCGCCACTGGAGGCGGCGTCGTTTTAGGTTCCCAACTAGCCAATTCAGCACCACAGCCATCACCCATAGGAGGAGGGGCTTGGTTTACACAATTAGAGCTCGACTCAGGGCAAGTTAACCTGACATGAAAATGGTAGTGGTGTCCCCACCACGGACGCACCTTACGCAACCAAGCTCGGTCATTCTCTCCTTCCTGCTTACATAGCTGCTCCTTAATCACTGGATGAACAAAGATACGAGCCACGTCCTCACTTTGTGCCGCACTACGAATAAGCTCAAAGTGCCGAGCCTCCCAGCGATGCTCTAGGATCTTGTATTTCTTGAGATCCACGACACTCATTGGCTTAGGAAGTTGAAGCTCATTATAGGAAAGCGGTTGATCAGCCAAACGCAGCCAAATATCAATGTCTAATCCTGTTTGATGGCTAGAATGGCCAGAAGAGAAGCGCCCGCCTCTTGCTAATGACAAATCACCAATAAGTAACGTTGTATTCAGATCTTGGTTTGCTTTCAGCGCTAACTCTTCAACGAAATTTATTGTATGGGGGTGCCCATAGTAACGTTTCGTTTTACTTCGTAGTACCTGATAACCAATACCATCAAGAGGGAGAGGAGAAGCGCCATCTAAGCAGCCGTTTGCATAACTGCCAATAGAAGAAGAAATGTTTTTTGTGGGACCAGAGACCTGCTCCCACGGGGATGCATAGAGTGAAGCTGAGAATAAAAAACTTAAACAAAAAGAAAGACTCAGCTTCATCACGCTCATTCCTTAGTAGTGCTCACCATTATCATAGTAGCCTTTAGGAGAGAGTGCAGAGAAAATTACCGCAACGTCGATATCTTCACCTACGATGCCACGTACTTGCTTAGTAATCGCTTTGGCAACTTCGTCCTGAGTATCTTGTCCACGGTCGAACCACAACACCTCAACAAAAGGATAAGCGCTGCTTACTTCACCTTCACTGAAAAAAGTGGTGTAAATGTACTCAAACGTGAAATCTTCACGAGGGCAGTCCATTAATGGCTGTAATTCATCAGTAAGAGGTTTTGACAGTGCTTGAACCGTTTGAGGTTCTACCGCTCTAAATCGAAGATGTGGCATAGACTTGCTTCCTAATTATTAGAATTCAGCGCCGATAATAACAGGAAGTCACCTTCTAATCACGCTGAGCGCTAGCTATCCGCCACAAAACTGGAGGATACCTTAAAGCCATAGTGGTGATTCAAAAGCTTCGACCCAACACTGCTATTTTGGTATTAGGGGGATCCGCTACTCTTTTAACTAGGTTGATGCTCTTTTCTTCAAACGTAAAAAAGCCCCAGCATTTCTGCTGGGGCTTTAGAAAATGGCAGGGGTGGATTGGACCAGCACTCTGGAAATTCGATAAGACTTGCAACCAAGCGGGTTGACGCTCCAGCCGTCCAACTAGATTAGTACTCTTTTCTTCAAATACGAAAAAGGCTCTAGCATTTCTGCTAGAGCCTTGAATATGGCAGGGGTGGATTGGACCGGCACTCCGGAGATTCGATATGGCTTGCTACCAAGCAGGCTGGCGGCTCAGCTCCCAACACGCACTATTTGGGCATTAGGGGAATCCGTAGATCTTCCAACTAGACTGGTACTCTTTCCTTCATATACGAAAAAGGCTCTAGCATTTCTGCTAGAGCCTTAAATATGGCAGGGGTGGAGAGATTCGAACTCCCAACACGCGGATTTGGAATCCGCTGCTCTGCCAATTGGAGCTACACCCCTGTAGTTCGTGTTTAATGAGACGACTCTCGAATAAGTGGCGGAGCGGACGGGACTCGAACCCGCGACCCCCGGCGTGACAGGCCGGTATTCTAACCAACTGAACTACCGCTCCGCACTGGTTAGACCTAAAGTCTAAATTTAAAGCCTGGCGCTGTCCTCCTCTCACATG
>NZ_JAHGAD010000130.1:0-2874 GCF_030248375.1 Vibrio sp. B181a
GTTAAGCCATGGGTCGAACGCATCACATGGCGATTTGAAGTGGTCTTTTTGCCAGCGCCAGTTGTGCTGGGTAAGGCCGATGTCCACCATTTGAGTGCGCTTTAGAAAGCCTTGCAGCGCTTGGCACGCCTGGTCAAAGCTTGCGTAATAATACGGCTTGCCTTTGACGTTCAGTGTCCACGGCCAAGGACGCACAGCGCCGCTTTGCAGCTTGGTTTTGCTTTCACCGAGCGCCAAGGCGTACAACACGCTGGCAGGAATGTGGTGGCGCGTGGCGACGTCTTGATACAAAGGCGGAATGGCGGCCTGCACGCTGCCTCCTGCAAGACACAGCGTCAAGGCAAGGCAATAACGGACCATGCGCCCCCCTCGCCTTGCTGCGCTATCGCCACAGGCACCGCTTTGCCTTTGGCCAGTGAAAACCACAGTCCGCGCGTGTCATGATTTAAGGTGATGCGTTTCGCGTCCACATCCCCATGGCGAACGCCAGCGGCGTTTGCCCAGGCTTGCAGCGCCGCGTCATCGCCACCAATCAGATAAACATCGACATTGACGCCTTTCGAGCGCCAGGCCTTGAGCGCATCAAAGCACGCGTCGCACTCAGAGCGAACAAACAGCGCCACGCGCTCAGGCAATCTGGCGCCAATCGGTGTTAAGTTGGGGTAAAGACGCTGCCACGCAGCGCGATAAGCGACATCGAGGGCAAGAATGCCATCGGTGCGCGCTTTATCAAATTCGACTAACCGCTCTGCAAAACGGGTGCGCTCGGCGTCATTACGAGCAAACACCGCCAGCACCTCAAGCGGATTATCATCCTGCATGTCGTAGGTGAGCGGGCTTTGCATTAAACGCTCATAGCGCTGCCAATCAGCGGAGGTCAGCTGCCAAAAATCGGCGCCTTGCTGGGTAGGCGAGACCGCCACGCTTTGCTCGGTGAGGGTTTGAGTGGTGTCGGCGGCGTGCAGTGCGCTGCTAAGAAGCAGTAAACTCAATCCAAGGTATTTCATCATTAACCCTCCATCATGGTTAAGGTGGTGCGCTGGCCTTGACGCTGCACTTCAATACTGGATGCGAAGACCGAGACGATTTTCCAGCCGCGATAAGACTGACCTTGCCGGAGCGCCGACAGCTCAGAAAGCGTGCGAGCATTCGTTTGACCTACGATGGCCAAGCGGATGCCGCTGCGCGATTGCACGTCATACAGCACAAATGGGGCGGTCACAGAGGATGTGGCGGCAGTGTTGGTGTTTCGAACCGGACTGGGCGATGCTTTCTTAGCGGTGGTAGAGGCGGAAGCTTTTGCTGTTTTTTGCACCGGCGCTGGGCGCGGCGTGCTGACGACGCGGTTGAGGCGCGCCAGTTTTTTCTCAAGCTCAGCCACTTTGTGGTGGTCAAGGTCGAGTTTATCGAGACGCGTTGAATGGTGCTGTTGCGTATTTGACAATGCCTGCAGACGCTGCGCTTGCTCGTCAACACGGAGACTCAGTTCATCAAGCGTTTGAGTTAACGCGTCGAGTGCAGCGCGGCGCTGTTGGTCGCTCGCTTGTTGACTTTCGCTCAGCGCGCTCATCAACGCTTGGTGCTGCGTCTCAAGCTCGGCGTCAAAGGCGGCTTGCCGAACGGGAGCGAATAGATATTGATAGACCAAAATGCAGGCGGCGCTTAATAGTACGCACCACAGGCTGAGCAATAGGCCTCTTAATGCCGATTTTAGGAAGGGTTTCACGCCAAACTCCAAGGTTATCCATATCTGGATGACCCTAGCAAAAAGGCGGTTTGGTTGTCTCAATTAGAATAGGCGAAAAAATAATTTTTCTAATTAAGATTATTTTTGATTATTCTGTTATCCTACCCGGTTATTTTGAATTCAGTTCTATATGCACTTGCTGCGCTGATTCATTCCATTCTTTTACGCTGGCATCAAACAGGCCAGTGCGATTGACGCAAGCTACGATGGCCTCAACGTCAGGGGACTCAATCAGCATCGATATCGGTGCGACTTGCTTGTCTTCACTGAACGCCGCATCAATGTGGTCCGCTAACAGATAAAGCACGCCAGGCTCAGCGGTGTCCCCTTCCTCAAATAACTTAGATTCTAGCCCCAGTTCGTCATAAAGATGAACGAGCAAGGCATACAGCTTGCCTGCCCCAATGATTTTATGATTCATCGCCATTGCGTTTAGCTCCCACAGCTTTTGCTCTAAATTGCCTTGTGGATGGCGCGCCGCCTGCAACATGACACGTAAATCTTTTTTGATGTTGCTCAGGCGTTTGTCTTTGAGTTTGGGCTTGAGGTAGCGAAGCAGCAGCTCATTGCGTTTTGGTACAGGTACAAACCGTTTACTGCTAAGCAAATGAAAGTGCAAATGCAACAGGGCGTGACAGACGGTTTGGTGAAGGTTGCGGTAGTAATCGAATTCGCGGGGGTTCATAGCATAAGACAAAGATAAGGGAAGAAAACGTTGACTGACCGACTTTGTACACGAAAGTACACCACAAACAATGACCATATGTCAGCCAACGTAGGCTCACTGTAAAGAAACGGCGGTACATGTCAACACGAACACAAAAAAAGGCCACTGCGTACCACAGTGGCCATCGGAAAGTTATGCTTTGCAATATGAGTTGCATAGGAAGTATAGCACCTATTTATCCTTATGCTGCTCATAACTCATGCAATTTTGCCAGGGCTTTTTGCTCAAGAAGCTCTTCAATGCGCTTACGAGCTTTACCCGCTCTAAGCTGTTCTTTGCTCGGTTGCGTGGTTTTCTTATCGCGATAAGCCAATCGCTTTACCGTCATGGGGGTTGGCATCATTGCATCGCGCTCACTTATGGGTTTACGGCTTCTTTCAGCGCTTTGCCTGCTTTAAAG
>NZ_JAHGAD010000131.1:0-2460 GCF_030248375.1 Vibrio sp. B181a
TATTGAGCGACAATTAGCCTAACCGGTTCAGCGACAATTAGATTGGCCGGTTGATCTGATACATTTGGACAAACTCTCTATTGGGAAGCTTTGTGCCAGGAAAACGAATTACAGATCAACAAATAAGGCTATACATGGCTAATCGTAAAGACAAAACACAAACCACTTCTGCCGCTAAAGCTGGCTTCTCTGAGCGCTCTGCTCGTCGCATTGAATCAGGCCAACGACAATTAGGTCCACTCAAACCTAGAGAATACCGAACACGAAAAGACCCTCTTGAAGCAGTTTGGGAGCCTGTCGTCGTTCCGCTCCTTGAGCGAAGCGCGACAATTACCCCTGTCGGTATCTTCGATCACTTATGTGAAGAGCATAGCGACGTATTCTTACCTAAACATCGACGTACGTTAGAGCGTCGTGTCCGTAAATGGCGCCTTCTGCATGGTGAAGATAAGGAGGTGATCTTCCGACAGGAAAAGGAATTTGGACGGCAAGGGATCATGGATTTTACCTGGGCTGATTTCACCGTCACGATACAAGGAGAAACGCTTGAGCACCGACTGTTCAATTATCGTTTACCTGCCAGTGGCTGGAGCCATGCCGAGGTTGTTTATGGTGGAGAAAGCTTTACAGCGGTTGCTACGGGGCTACAAGGGGCTTTTGAACGTTCAGGTGGTGTTCCGCTTGAGGTTAGAACGGACAGCTTAAGTGCTGCGTATAAAAATAACACCAGTGAACGTCAGTTTACTGATAACTTCCAACAACTTGCTATACATTATGGCTTCAAGCCAACGAAAAATAATACCGGTGTCGCACATGAGAATGGGGCGATAGAGAGTGCGAATAACCACCTAAAAAATCAGGTCCGCCAAGCCTTAGCAATACGAGGCTCTTATGACTTCAACACAAAAGAAGAGTACGAGTTGTTCGTAGAACAACTCGTTGAACGACGTAATCGCCGCTCTAAGCCGCTTCTAATTGACGAGCAGCGACAATTACAACCACTACCAAAGTTCGCCAGCGTCAATTACACAGTCCATGTGCTGAAAGTCTCGACGACAAGTACGATCCAACTTAAGAGGGTCACTTACTCAGTGCCATCCCGCCTTATCGGCGGAACCGTCCGTGTTCATCTCTATGACAAAACACTAGAAATCTACTGCCATGATGAACACACCTTAAGTCTAGAAAGGGTACATACCCACTCCTGCCGTCGTGGGCATCAAATTGATTACAGACATATTATTGGCTCCTTAATGAAGAAGCCACGAGCGTTCAGGGGATGTCAGTGGCGAGATCAGATGCTTCCTAGCGATGACTATCGCCAAATCTGGCAGTATGTAGATACGCATCTAACGATGGATGAGGCAAGCCTCTATATGGTGAGGTTGTTGAATGTCGCCAACAAATCTGAGAGAGAAGATGCAGTTGGCAGGTTCGTGCTTGATGGGATCAGTATAGGTCGACTACCAACGCTGTTTGACTGCGAAGATAGGTTCTTAAAAGATGAAAGCTGGGCGGACAGCCCTAAGGTAGAGCAGCACAGACTGTCGAGCTATCAACAAATCTTAGAGGGGGTAAAATAATGTCAGAGCAGCATATCCTCCCTCTTCTTCTCAAATCGTTACGCCTCAGTAGTCTTGTCTCTCAATGGGAGCCAATGGCAGATAAGGCCCGCGAACAAAGTTGGTCGGTAGAACGTTACCTTGCTGAGTTATGCCGACTAGAGCTAGATAGCCGAGAAGAAAAGCGCTTGCAGCGCCACTTAAAGGAATCCAACCTTCCAGCAGGCAAGTACCTTGATAACTATGACTTTACAGCGTTGGAAGGGATAGACAAAGGACAAGTGTGGCACTTAGCCAACCATAGAGAATGGGTGAAAACGGGCGACAACATCTTACTGTTCGGAGCCAGTGGGTTAGGCAAGACGCATTTAGCTGCTGGGCTTGGATACAAGCTGATCGAGCATGGTCAGCGGGTTAAGTTCATGAGTGCGAACTTGCTGGTACAACAGCTTCAACAAGCGAAGGAAGAGCTGAAACTATCAGAAGCTCTAATGAAACTGGATAAGTACAGTGTGCTTATCTTAGATGACATAGGTTATGTCCAAAAAACGAGTGAGGAGACAAGCGTGCTGTTCGAGTTAATAGCCCATCGCTATGAACGATATAGCTTGATCATTACATCAAATCAATCGTTCGAGGAGTGGGATGAACTGTTCGACAATACAGTGATGACGGTGGCTGCCATAGATAGACTGATCCATCATGCGAAAATCTTGCAATGCCAAGGGGAAAGTTACAGGAGAAAAGAAGCGCAACGAAACCTGCTATAAAACAGGACCTCAACCGGCCAAGCTAATTGACGCTGGATCGGTCAAGCTAGTTGACGCTCTATACTCAACCAAACAAGAAACAACAAAAGCAGATTGAGCCTGCCCGCTAACTTCTGAAAACTCAGCTA
>NZ_JAHGAD010000132.1:0-1358 GCF_030248375.1 Vibrio sp. B181a
GTTTGCCTATCTAGGAGAGAACGCGTCAGAGAGGCCTGCCTGACGCTTATAAGTAATATAGCCCAAATTTTGTTGATAGTGAGTCAAACGTTGACTCACGAGCAAATAAAAACCCTCTGGCTAGGGGAGCAGAGGGTTTAGGTACGAACCTAATCAAGGATGATAAAGCCAAGCGGGGTCGTGCCTGACTTACACACTTTGAGTATAGACGAGTTTTTTGTGTTTGCGACGAGAATGCCAACACCCAAGCAAGGCAAGCAGCGTCGCCCATCCAGCGCTGCCGCCAGAGTCACCGCCACTTGAGCCGCCAGAACTGGCGCTGTTTAGGCGAACTGACTCGGTGTCAGACAGATGCAAGGTGCCTTTGCCGCCGCCACTGTCAATGACGTAGGTGCAGCGCTCGAACGGGGCAATGGTGCCTGTTAAACACGAACTTTCTTCCGCGATGATCGTCGCATCACCCGAGGTGTAAGCGGTATTGACCGCGCCGCCGCGGTGCAGCGATTGCACTTCAATGGTGGTGCGCCCTTTCGCTGTGGCAATGGTTGGGTAGTGCCAACCGTTCACCGTATCGAGGATAAAGTCGGCGGCGTAGTGGAGATCAGTTCCTCCAATTTCTTGGTCTCCGTCTGGCTTCGCCGTCGAGTTAGCGCCAATTAGTATTGCCACTAACTCATTGTTGCCATTGACCCAAGCTGCTCCTGAGTCGCCATTTGTTGTATACCCGAGACCGGTTTGCATTGCTTCAATATGAAATGGGTAGTTTTGAACATGATAGTGAAGTTGGAAGTTTGCACGACCCGGTGGTTGATTGCTATATCCACCAAATCCATCAATGGTGATCGGTGCATCTTGCACATAGGTTGGCGCGTTTAAATCAGCAAAAAACTGAATGCGCGCGTAATCGGTGGCTTCGGTCAATTTGACCAAAGCGACATCTTCTGTGACATAATGTGTGACATAATTAGGATGCAAGGTCACCGACTCGATGATGTCTTGCAGTCCTTCATGGTGTGCATCTTGTATCCAGTGAATGCCCGCCTCGTCACAGTGCGCGGCGGTCAGTACGAACTGGCCGCTGATGCGGGTTCCGGTGCAGTGCCCAACCACGACAGTATTGTCATTCTCAGGCCAATCTACCGGCTCGCCGTCGATCACGGCCCAAGCATTGCTACAAAGACCGGCGGTCAGTAGCCCTATCCACAGCTTAGTCATGCTTCATCTATATGAACCTGCCATGGTTCTTGCGAGCGAGATAATAAGCTGATGATACCGGTGGGAGAAGGGCTTGCTGAATGCGAAGCACCTTCCTTACATTCAAAAGCCGCCTACTGCTTCTTTTACAGCGTGGTGATGCG
>NZ_JAHGAD010000133.1:0-10149 GCF_030248375.1 Vibrio sp. B181a
GGCGAGACTCGGAGTATGAAAAAAGCGATGAGATAAAATGAGCAAAAAATGGATCTTGTTGATGAACTGATTGATCCGAACTATCTTGTACCATTCACTTGGCTTTTAAGTAGTTGCTGTAGATTTCTTGTATTAGATTACAGTGATGGCGCATCGTCTCGTTAGCTCTGCTATCGCAAAAACGAGTAGATGTTTATTTTTTACTCAAAATACTCTCTAGAGTCGGTTTAAGCGAGACTTGATGCATGGACTATGTTTTTCATCTGTATATATAAAATCGAGATACATAGTCCATGAGAGCTAATGGTTTAGAGTCAAGCCTCGATACGCTTATTTCTTGTTAATTTCATGCTGAAACCATTTTTTATAGGGTCATGAAAGTAATAATAAAAACGCTCTCAGCCCTTTTATTACAAGGCTTTAGGTGTGCCAGAAAAAATATTCTTCTATATAATAAAAAAGAAAAAAAGTTGGCACACTTAAAAAGATAATAAATAGAACTGTTAACTGCGAAGCCGTTAACATTTTCTAGTGTAATGACATCTACTTCGTAGCTGTCAGATTCTATTCTTATGCCTCTCTTGTTAAGCCATTTTCTCTTGAAAATTGGTAGTGTCTAGAAGACGAGTAAAAGCAGAAATTGTCGTCGTTTGTCTTTTGCTCTGAGAAGGTTTTCTCCTTTCTTTGTTAGCGATCAGTGGTCGCGTTGCATATATCTCTCCGCTTGCAATATTTTTGCTGATGGCAATTCATGATGTTTGTAACTACACACTTTATGCTGGAATGGCTATACCACTAGTTTCATTGTGATATCATTCAGTTATGTTTAAGTGATAAGTAGCCCTGCTACAATTCATCGGCGTATTACTGTGTGAGGTATCAATGGCAATACCAGTAAAAGACATCAAAATTCTATGGGGTAAAGCTGGTGGACGTTGCTCCAAGCCCAGATGCGGCATTGACTGCATTCAGTTCACTGATGGTAATGGAGCCACTCTAATCGGTGAAATGGCTCATATCATTGCTAACAAACCAGATGGTCCACGTGGCGTTGCTGGTGGCGGTGATGACACCTATGACAATCTTATCTTGCTGTGCCCGACTCATCATACGGAGATTGATAAGTCTCCAGAAGGTACGTTTACGGTTGAAGAAATTCATCGTTGGAAAGCTGAACATGAAGCTGCGATCGAAGCAGCATTTTCTGCCCAGAAGTTCGAATCAAAGAAAGACATGGCTGACGCTATTAAACGTTTACTAATTCGAAACAAACGTGTCTGGCAAAACTTTGGTCCTGAGTCAGAAGAAGCTAAAAGAAACCCACTGAGCAACATGGTTGAGCTTTGGAATCTCCGCAAACTTGATACCGTCGTCCCGAACAACAGATCTATTGCTAAGATTATCCACGACAATGAAGAGCTGATTGATGTTGATGATCTTGATGCCTGCTATCAGTTCGTTGAACATGCAGCAGGATTCGAACAGAATTGCTACGACAAAGTTGAAGGTGTAAATAAGTTTCCAAAAGAATTTCAAGAGGTTATTGATAGGTATGGCGAGCTTTAACAATTGGGATGTGTCGTTTCCAACTATTAAGTTTGTAGAGACAACACTAAATGGTCATGAAAAAGTTGTTTCTTTTGAACGCAAACGAGACATCGTTTTTGAGATCACCCGTGAGCAAGGTGATAAGGTAACAATGGTTCTGGTAAACGAGTATATCTTGGGGCTAGCTGCTATCTATCAGATTCGTGAAGAGTTTCCAGAAGCTGATATCATCGTTACTAGCGGCAACTGGAATGGTTATACCCGTGAAGCTAAAGAGCACGGTAATGAGAATGATCTGGGCGTCTTCAATATTGGTGAGTTCTTCGGCGCTTTGTTCTGGTCTAATCCGAAGGCATACGTAAAGAAAGACCGAGAAGGTAGACCAGTATATGCTTATAAAACCGCTTAATACTAAGTGGTATATCTTTGGGTCGTTCCTCCATTCAGATTCACCGTCAGATATTGATCTACTGGTTGTGTATGACCCATTAGAAGTGCACCCAAAGAACGTAACAAAACATTGTAAACCGTTATTTGCTGCAATAGAGCAAGCTATTTCGTTAAAAGTGCATAGCACGATTCTTACATGCTCTGAGGAGCAAGAATCTGAGTTTGTTGAACGGTCAAAAGCAGTTCTTCTGGAAGACGTTCTAACTCTCCAAAATCCATCTAGCTAGGACAAGTACAAGGTAGTAATCGTGTCACGTTATCAGTATCAGCCATTAGCATCATGGGACGAATTTGAACGATTGTGCCGTGATCTTTTTAAAAATGACTGGAACAGTCGTGTAACTAGTTTGAACGGACGTAATGGCAGTCGCCAGAATGGTGTAGACATCTTTGGATATCCTAATTGTGGAAAAGAAATATGGGGAGTCCAATGTAAGGGTAAAGAGATTTACCCAGAGAAGAAAATCACCATTGATCAGATTGAAGGTGAGATTGATAACGCTCTAGATTTTGAGCCTAAGCTTGGTCACTACATCTTCGCTACGACTATGAGGCGAGAAGTAAAACTGCAACGAGAGCTGAGACAACTCGTGAGACGAAGAGAGTTGCCATTCAGTGTTGCGATAATATTCTGGGATGATATCGAGAATATGATTGCTGATATGCCAGATGTCGAGAGTAAGTATTATCCCAAGCATAGTGACCATACTGAAAGTCTTTACGAAAGAGCAGGCTTCAATAAGAAAAGAGCAAGCGTCAATGTTTTCGCATGTCAGGATTCAGATGAATTTGTTTTTAATAGTACTTTAAGAGACCTGAAGGGATATGCAAGTGACACTCATGTTTCTATAGCTTTAGGATGGGATGGTTATGTCTTGCCTCGAGCCTCTGAGTGTGTAGATCGCATTCAGATTGATGTGGAGACGCTCTGTGATCTGATGGAAGATTTTCATGACGGGGATATAGTAGAGTACTTCAAAATAGACTTCAATCTGATCAATGGTGATGGTTCAATTTCAACCATAACAGATAGTGGATACTTAATGGGGCATTATCATATCAAAGATGACGTTGTGTACGATGACGAGAGCTTTAGCCTTTTTGAGGAGGAACAAAAGATTTATATGGAACTGTTCAGAGTGATGAGAATCCTCGCTCAGAGGGTTACAACTTATTGATAGAAGTTATGGCTTGCCCTTAAGTATGAGTTTGATGGGTTTTGAACAACCACCGACTTGATAGACATGCTTCAGTTAAACCCCTCAACTTGGTTTTATCCAATTCAACTTATCCGAAGTGCAAGGTTTTGAACACCGACTCTAACTCATTTCTACCCCAAGACATGTTTAAAATACAAGAAACAATAACAAGATTAATTTGTGCAACAAGCTGTTGCACAAACTTTAATACCTAATTTTGCAAGAGTGTCTCTTGCAAACGTTTCAATGCTAAAAATAGGAGCCAATACTCACTCCGTCATTTAAAAACCAACTCTCAACTGGGGATAATTCTTCATAAGGAAAGAATCATTCAAGTAGTAATACCGCCAAAATATAGAGAATGGATACTCTACATCAAGCATTAGTTCGATTAATTCTTCTGCCCTTTGTTTATCTGTACGCCCTGTTCGCTTACTGTAAAGTTTCTGCCTTGCTGACAGTAACTCTGTATAATGATCCCACATTTGTTCAATCAGATTTTCACGGCTGATTTTTCTGAGAGCCGTATTATCTAAGTTGTAACAAGCCTCAAGTAATTTCACCGTGTTTTCTGTTTGTGCGCATGGGTTTGCACTGGTTGCAGAAACTTTAACGTCTCCATTAGGTGTTGAAGGCATCAAGCACTCAATCATTGCGCCAACATCATAGAAAGGGTTAGCACAATCTAATAGATTAATATGTGTACTACTTTTAATACCATTGCATCGAGAGCATGAGTAGTACAAGTTCTCCCAATTATATTTAAGTGCGTTATCTTTTTTGTGTGGGATAAAATGCTCCACTTCGACATCTTGAATCTCATCACGTTCGCACAGATAGCACTTATCAAAGAACATCGGTCTGAGTTTCTTTAGTACATCTTCTTTGTTGTACTCGTTATTAGCAATGCTAGGTGGTTCAGGGTATGTTCGAATAACATTGAACATTTAATTACCCCTCACCATCTGTCGAATCTAAAAGAGCATTCTTACCTAATAAAAGGAATGCGCGTGAACGAGCGTTTAACTGCCCCTCATGCGGCTCTATTACGTTAATCAATTCCTGTAATCGTTTCGTGTTTACAGGCTCTTGGTTAATTATCTCAGCCATCTCATCTAATTGTTCATTTAATATATCGGATGTACTTTCAACACCTAGTAGTCCTTTTAAAATGGACTCATATGAGTACATAGAAAGGTCTTCTAGTAGTTCAAGTTTACTTAGGTCATAGATTATTGAGTCATTTACCGACTGAACAACAAAAGGTGAATGCGTAGTTACAATGAACTGAATCTTTGGGAACGCCTTGTCAAAGAAAGAAAAGATTTTTCGTTGAATCGAAACATGCAGGTGCGCATCAATCTCATCAATTAAAACGAAGCCAGTGATATCTTCCGCTAATATGTCACGTAACTCTACTTTCATAAGCAAATCAGCATAAACGCTTAAAATCGAACTATAACCAGACGACAAGTTATTAAATCGATACGGCTCTTTACCTTCCTGATGGATGTAGAATGCTTGTTCTTCTGGATTATATTGGAGAATTAACTCATGATCTTCAAATAGGTCACGTAAGTCATTTTGGACTTTCTCAAACCATGTATTAATTTGTTGCTCTTTTTCTGGATTATCTTCACGAGCAATTACATGTGAACCATAGTTAAAATAACTAACTAGGTATTTTTCGAACTGACTACTTGAATCTTGTTCTAAAGATTGTGACTGGGTAGTACTTTTAATGTTGGTTATGCTTTCGATCTGACCGTTACTAGCAATATTGTCTGCAAGTCGATTCGCTTCGAAAAATCGAAGAATGAATTGATTATTGTTAACCAACTCAAACAGAGCATCAGTATCGCCGAACTCCATACTTTCGTTTGCTAAACGTTCTAATTGCTTTTTATGCGAACTAATTTGTTGAGCGTATATATTATAATGCCTATGAGAAACACCTAGCTGTTCTAAATTCCGTTGAGCTTCTTTTAGTTGCCTTTGAATTTCATCTTTTGATTGTATTTGTCGATTAAAAAACTGCTGTAGATATTGATGCAATTGACGCAAGAAACGAGTCTTACCACAGCCATTTTCACCAGTAATTATCAGGTTCTTCCCGTTTAGCGTAGCATTCACACGCTTATCATCAGTGCCAATCAATTTGAAATCTATCGATTTAATCATACTTTTAACCAAGTTATGAGCCTGATTGATATTCTACAAGGTAAAATTGCAAGTGCCAACCACATGATTTGCCATACCTCTAGTTATTAATGAGCTTCGGAAATAGAAAGTTTTTAAAACTTAAATTCTACCTGCAGAAGTCAATAAAAATAAGTAAATATAAAAATAATTCTGTGTTAGTAGGGGATAAAAGTTGCAAGGGTATGTGTAATAAAAAACGGAAATATATAAGTTGCATTTGAGTGCGAAATGAGTGCGTGTTATAGTTTTTTGTAAGTTAAATAATAAAAACATATAAAGGCTTAATATGTATAAACCGCTTAAAAATAATGAGAGTACTATTGTTACTATTTTAGTAACAAATAACGTTTCCCAAAATATCATAGACGACATTATAAAAAACACAGAACATAAACTAGTGGGTACAACAGCAGGCGATCTGGCAGATACTCTAGCAACAATGAAATCGGCTAAGCTGAGTATTGCTCAAGTTGCTTTTGACTTTACTAGTTCAACAGACAATGTTGTTAAAACTTGCATGTATAATAAAGTAGAAATAAAAGATACAAGCTCGCAAGTTGAAATAAAAAGAAGAGAACAAGGCGTGTTGTCTGATTCTCTTTTGTTAGCTGACATCTACAATAACTTCGCTACTGACTCAAACCTACAAATCGTTGCAAATGCTGTTCGTTCACTAATTCCAGTGCATTACTCATTTGAACAAGCTATCGCTTTTCTTGCGGATATAACTAATGTTCACGCTGACATAGCAGAACAAAAGCTTGATGCGTCAATCAAGCTTATTCGCAGCATAGTTAACTCAACGACTAATCTTTACAACTCAATTAAGCTTGCAACTAAAGAAGAAATGTACGTGAAGGTTTTCAATCGTGCAGAAGAAGACGTAGATACTATTGAGTTAGTTAAAGCACAGACGGGTGCAGAGAAAACTATACAAGCACAGAGGTTATGCAGATTCGCTCATCGAAAAGGAATCAAGACTTGCTCTATAACAACACTTCGAAATGTTGTTGAGCAGAATGCACCAGAAAAAGCTAAGACAGTAATTGCGCATAAAGAAGAGAGTCTTGCTGCTTTCGAGCAGGCAGAGCACTTTAGCTGCACAATGCACTCTCTTCTTAAAGATCATGTTTTTTACACAGTAAAAAACTGTGGTTACTTTATCTTTGATGAGTGTGAAAAGAACATTCAAGCACTATTTGAAGAAAGCACTAGTGCAGAAGTTGAGTTTCTGAATCGACAGCAAAAGGAGCTTATCCGCTCTCGTCTTGCTGAGCTTTTCTCAATAAAGAACGCACGAGTAGTCGCAATGGACGCCGATGCAAGTGATGCAGTTTCACTTAGATACTTAAGCTCTCTAAATAAAAAAGTTAACGCATACGATTTAAGCTACAGTACTCCAACATCTGGTAATAAAGCTAAGGTCGCCGATAGCGCTAAGGCTGCACTAGCGCTTGTTGAGCTAGCAAAACCTTTTGTTAAATCTTTCGGTAATCAACAGCAAAACCCGTACTTAAACATCACTACCCAAATCGACAATATCAGCATGATGAAAACTCGTCTGATTGAGAAAAAACTAGTTGATGATAACGAAAACATATTCATTGCAACTGACAACAAGCGAGAAGCAATCAATATGCTTAAGGATGCTGGTTACGTTAAAGTAAATGGTTTTATCGATGAAAAAGCAGCGCTGAAAGCAAGAATTCTATTGGTACATGCAGATAACAAAGGTCAGCAAGAACAAGCAGCATTTATCAAGAACCCGAATACTGAAATCGTTAAATACAAAACAGTAATTGTAACTCCATGTGTGCGTGAGGGATTCAGCATTACGGCAAACTACTGCAACACTGTAATTGTTTTAGCTCATAGAATTCTGCTTCCAATGTCGCTAGTACAAATGAGCAGAAGACTGCGTACAGCTACCAACATTATTTTTGCGCTAGACACTGATGCAAAACCATCGTTTGAATTCTCTAACTTTCATCAGGGCGCAGAAGATATTGCTGACAACTTAGAAGCTACATTTGCAAAGCGAAGAGAAGTGTTGCTTAGCGATCTAGTTCTATCCCTTATTCTTACTTTGGAAAATCTTGGCTTCAATCATCAAGCTCCAGTTCGTTACGATGAGGAAGAAAAAAACGAAACCGCTAAAGGGCAGAAATCTAACGCAAAAGGTCACAAGAAGTTTGCTCAGGAAGCAACTGTTAGTGCAGATTGCATTGATGCTGAGGAAGCTAAGAGACTAGACAGCAGCACTACTAAGTCTGAAGAAGAGACTTACGCTGTAAGTAAATTCAAGGTAGCTAAAAAGCTAGCTATAGAAACTGCTAATGTAGACATTGAAGCAGTTAAGTTTGCCGAGAAGTTCAAGAAAGAGCACGCAGTTAAACTAGCAGAAATCACGACTAGCAAAACAGCTATTAAAACGAAAGCTAACGCTAAGCTGACTACAAAGCAAAAGAATATTGCAACAGCAATGCGAATTCTCGCTGAAGCTCTGCAAGACAACATCAGCGATGTTGAAGGTAATGAAGTTGAACTCGATTTAGCCAAAGAGTTTGTTATTGCTGATTCAGTTGAAGTTTACAGTTACCTGCATGCCAATAAAGCCAAATTCAACAAAGCATTTGCTCAGAAAGACAGTATGCGTGTTACTGAATCGAAAGCCAGAGCAAATGATAAAGACACTGCTGAGAGGCGTATAAGAGTGATATTGAAGCATCTCGGTATCGACAACTCAAGATTCGGAACTACAACTAACAGACGCTACAAGCACTTCCTGAATCCACTTGCTTTATCAGCGCTTACAGCAAAAGGCTTGTTCGATAAAGACGATAGCAAAGAATTTGTAGGTTTAGATCCTTACGAAAACGGACTAGTAAAAAAAGAAATTCAAAAAAAATAATAAAATGGAAAACAATAAAATGAACACTCTAAATACTTTAATGCAAAATCCTCTCCTGAGCGGGGGGGAGGTGTCACAACTACTGATAGAGCGCGACATGACTTATCGTAATAGAGCATCCACTAAGCGACTTAGTGAGTTGTTGTATTGCTCACAAAGGAATGCTCAAGTAATCATCAAAGAAGGTTTTAAAGATGAGGGGCTACAGGCATTGTTTTATTTACAAATGCAACTAGCAGTTTCTGATAAATAAAAATGTTGACTATAATATTTTGGCTTGGTAAGTTATAAATGTGGTGTGTAATTAAGCCGACAGCCATATGTTTTATTAAATCCCCGTTCACCGAACGGGGTTTTTCTTTCTCTATTGTTTTTCACAACAATGCTTAAACTTCTTCCCTGAAACGCATACACAAGGACTGTTTCTATCAATACTTTGAAAAGCTTTCTTACGTACTTGGTTTGTTATTTTAGCTTTGCCTTTAAGTATTGAACGCAACTCATCCTCGTATTCAGCAGGTACAGGTATACCCCCATTTATTTCTCCTGGTGAGTTGGTCGGAATTTTCCTTCTGATGTTTTCGAATTGATTGTCATATGATGCGTATAGCTCAACTACGGGATCGCGAACTATTGCTTCTGTATATGCTGGTAGTCTATCGTTATAATCAAAACTTTCTGGTTTAAATAAAACAACTCCTCTCTTCGTAATATGGTTAACTTCTGGTGGGGTGACACAGAATAGCTTTCCATCCTTATTTACAATGACATGACCGATTAATTTTATTAAAATATAACCTAAGCTAAACACTAGGTAACCAGTAACAGGCTCTCCACCAAACTGCTTGATATAATCATCGACGTTTTTACAGCACGCTCTCTCTTTTGCTCCTTCAAATGGAATCAAAGGAACCTCGATGATGTCTTTTATAATCTTGTTTAGTTTTGAGTTTCTAATTTTGGTTATGTTGGGGTTCATGTCATATATCTTCATGGAACAGCTCCTTCTTAAAGCTTAAATGGTTTTGAAATGATTTAAATTACCTCTTCTTTGTTGATTATAATGTTTTTAATTCCGAATTATAACCTTTTATAACTAGTGGTGTTATAATTTTTAATGTATCCATGTTTGTTGTAAGACATGACCGTCATTAAAAGGTGAGTTTTTATTGATCAATCTCAGGAGGGGAAAACGAGATGATCTTTACTGAACCACACGGCATCATCCTGTATAATCCCCGCAATTTTCGTCAGATTGACTACAGAACTATGACTAACAACAACTTCTCCCAAACCGCTGCCTTTATCTGGTCGGTGGCTGATCTGCTTCGCGGTGACTTCAAACAATCTCAATACGGTCGCGTGATCCTGCCGTTTACCCTGCTTCGTCGTCTTGAGTGCGTGCTTGAGCCAAGCAAAGATGCAGTGCTTGTAGAATATGAAAAAGTATCGAAGATGGGCTTGCCTGAAGAGGCTGCTGAGAAGTTTCTTCTTCGTGCTACGTTTGAAGAAAAAGACCGCTCCAAGAATTTGTCGTTCTTCAATACCTCACCAATGAACCTTGGCAAGATGGGGCAAAGCAACATCAAGGCGAACCTTGAGAAGTACGTGCAGTCATTCTCCAAAGATGCGCGTGAGATCTTCGAGCACTTCAAGTTCGATGAATTTGTCGGGCTGTTGGAAGATGCCAACCTGCTTTACAAAGTGGTGAAGAAGTTCGCTACCACCGACCTTAGCCCAAGCAAAATCTCAAACTATGAGATGGGCTTGGTGTTTGAAGAACTGATCCGCCGCTTTGCGGAAAGCTCGAATGAAACGGCGGGTGAGCACTTTACCCCG
>NZ_JAHGAD010000134.1:0-879 GCF_030248375.1 Vibrio sp. B181a
TTTTGCCATTTAACGCCCTGTTAAGGTGTGAGCAACGCAATACCGAAGCCGCCGCATACCACCTTAAACACTAAACGCAACGCATAGTAAAAATGCCATGCGTTGCGAATCACTCTTAAACAGTTTGTTAAGTGTAATTTTTATGCAACACACTCTCAGAGTTAGTTAAAACCAAACATCCTCTGGATCGATATAAACACCATCACCTAAATAGACTCCTTCTGATGTTATTGGAATGCCTGAGAGTGTGTAGGCTTCACCACGAGCAACTTGATCAATAGTTGCAGGAACTCCATTGTCAGTCCATGCTCCACTGTAAATCACAGAAGCAGTATCAAGATAGCATCTGTTAACTATCGACACATCGTAGACTTCGACCATCTTTTCAGAAACACCAATAAGTTCCTTTTCATCTACTCGCTTCCATGAATTCCAACCTTCAGAAAACACCAGATCAGAGCTACTATCTTCAAGCGGTGGTGTGCTGCGATAAACTCTAACCCGATTAGAATCAAACGAGAGCACTACATATTTACCAGTTGCATGTTTAACCTTAAACTCGAAATCGAGCACCCAAGACAATTTGCTTTCTTCAAATACATCCTCAAGATTACTAATGCATACTCGCATCCAATGAGAATGATACCCTGCAGCCTTTTGACACACATAGCCATAGTATTGACCTTCATCAAAAAGGGTCGCAACAAGCTCTCCTTTCGTTGGGGTAGGACACAACTTGTGCATTTTGTCTCGCCAAGCGAGTAAGTTTCCACTTTTTAACCCAGTCGGGGCTGGTGTACTTTTGATGCTCATAAAACAGCTCTAATAGGAATAACATGCGGATAATATCACGCAACTGATTGCAATTGCACTTAACGC
>NZ_JAHGAD010000135.1:0-2519 GCF_030248375.1 Vibrio sp. B181a
TTGCAATTGCACTTAACGCCTTGTTAAGGTGTGAGGCGCGCAATACCTGAGCTTCCGCATACCACCCTAACCACTAAAACCAACGCATAGTAAAAATGCCACGCGTGCCGAATCACTCTTGAACAATTTGTTATGTGCGTTGCCAACCTTTAGCTACTAAATACTTATCAGGGATCCTTAAGCGAACTTCTTCATCAATTTCGGCGAGAGCATCGGTCAAATCTAGATAACTAACTTTACGTGATAAAAGGCTGAAACTTATACCTTTAGACACTTCACTGAAAAATAGGCTATTTCGCTCAAAATTGATCCTAACTACGGAATACCTATAAAGGGAAAACTCAAGTACAAACCTCTGAAATGGTATGTTAGTACTTTCTGAAGTACAAAAGTCATCGGCAGCACTCCCCCAGTAATCAGATATTTGAGTGACTATGCTCGCTTCAATTTCGTCGATATCCATTCGATGATCCATAATGTTGATAGCTCCAAGCACATAACGCCCTGCTAAGGGGTGAGCAACGCAATACCGAAGCCGCCGCAAACCACCTTAATCACTAAATTTAACGCATAGTGAAAATGCTACGCGTTGCGAATCCCTCTTGAGCAGTTTGTTAAATGGCTGTTATCTCGGGATTAACTTTCGCACGCATCAAAAAACCAGCCGTGTAATCAGCAGTATTAATCCCACCATCATGAACTGTACCTAACTCCTGTGGAGTCACTTTTTGAGTTGGCCAGATAGCATTTGGAGTCAAGAAGCGTTGAAGATTAAGCTTGTCTAATTCAAGAAAGAAATAATCATCCTTTTCCCCAGACAATAGTCCAGCAGCCCAATATGCGAAAGAACTAGCGATAATATCTGCAACCTGAATCTGTGGGAACTCAGCGGAGGACTTAAATTTTAAGCTTCGCCCTTTGAGAGGAAGATTAAATTTACGTCGATCATAACCAACTTCAACATCTTCTTGCGTCCAATCCATAAATTGAGCATATAGTTCTTTCTTTTGCTCGATTGCATGTGAATCATCATGCACTATATGAAAACCTTTTGGATAACGAACGCCCCACGTAACACACTGGCTGAAAAGCGCAGGTATAGAAGGGTCGAGAGCCGATTTATCAATACCGCTCAAAGCATCGTCTATGTAATCTCTAGTTTTAAGAAGTAGCGCTAGATCTTCCTTAAACTCTTCGTATGTACAGGCATCAATTAATGCTTCTACAGTTCCGTAGAAATTAGTAACAGAATCAGAACACTGCTCTTTAACCATTACAATAAACGACTTATACAAGCGTTCTACAAGTTCTTCTCCGCAATAAAGTGGAAAGCACATGTGCCATAGGTTTGAAAGCCCAATATTTGCACCATTTTTATAGAGATCCTTACCATTCTCATAGCACATCGGCTCTATAAGTAAGTCCACTATCTTAGTGATTACCATATACCTTTTATGAAATATCTCTACGCTGATATTACTTTCATTTACCAGAGAGTGCTTTAGCAACCTGACAACTCCATCTTGTCCAGCTTTGCGGCGCTTAAGAACCTTAAAATGAGCTTCCTTTGGCGATTTAGATTGCAATGTTTCTAAGAGCTTTGTAGCTTGTTTTTCATCGAATTTACACGACGCCAACGTAAAAACTGGTTGATTATCATCTAGTATATTTGAACCAGTATTTCCTGATTCATCTAGATATATTGTAGGAATGATTTGTCTATTTTTTCCACTCTTGCTATCTCATTACGCTTTTTTCGAGCTTGAGCTTTTTTCTTTTTATCTCGGTTTTTTTGACTATTTTTACTCATTTTACTCTTACTCCAATGAGACATTTAACGCCTTGTTAAGGGGTGAGCAACGCAATACCGATGCCGCCGCATACCGCCTTAAACACTAAACCCAACGCATAGTAAAAATGCCACGCGTTGCGAATCCCTCTTGAACAATTTGTTAGGCGAATTTTCAAAGGCTTATGCGCATATCTGCACAATTGAAAAGACCGTTACCTAAAGTTGGAAAACGCGCATAGTTTTTTAGCGTTCCATGATTTGAAAAACCTGACTTTTCTAAAACCCTTACACTTGCTATGTGCCCAACAAATGGATTTGTTCTTACTTCCTTGATACCCAAGCTGTTTAAATATTCCAAGCCAGTACGACACAATTGCGTCGCAATTCCACGATTACTAAATTTGTCTGATATACCAAAATGGATCTCAGCATGCTGTTCATTGAACACAAACACAACCACCCCAAACACAAAGTCATTTTGGCTTTCTGCGACACCATAAACTAGCACTTTGGGACGGCTTTCCAAATAGGATTTTCTCCATTGCTGAATTTTTGAGAGCATAGTTCCCACCGTATCATGAGGCAATGTCGAAATGTACTTTGCAGAAGAAATTGAGCCAGAGTACAAACTAAACAATGAGTCTGCATCAGTTTCTCGAAGCTCCCTAATTCTAAAAACGTCATTCTCGTAGTTCATTATGCCTCCATTCGCCTAACGCCCTGTTAA
>NZ_JAHGAD010000136.1:0-1918 GCF_030248375.1 Vibrio sp. B181a
GCCCTGTTAAGGTGTGAGCAACGCAATACCAAAGCCGCCGCATGTCACCTTAAACACTAAAACCAACGCATAGTAAAAATGCCACGCGTTGCGAATCACTCTTAAACAGTTTGTTATAAAGCTTTGTTGAGTTTATCGATTATCTTTTGTGGGTACTCAAGCGTAGCTTTATCTACCCCAAGGAATTCTAAACTGTCTCGAATAGAAAGAGCTGCCAAGTTTATTGCCTGTTCGAAAAATTGAAGTAACTTTTCATCATCGTAGGCTGAGCCTAATAAAACTTGGGAATCTTTCGAGTTACTCTCGATTAAAGCACCTACATTGCCGTGTGCGTACATTGACAAAATCGAATAGTAGCCATTATACAATTCAACTAAATCAGCTTTTTTGAAGCGATCCCACACGGAGAGCTTTTTACCTAACTTTTTGTATTCTTCCGCTTTATCACTTTCAATATGTTTTTGAAGCTCGTAAAGCCGTTGGTATTGAGCTTTTGTCATAGCCTCCGGATGACTTTTGTCTTTAATGCAACATTGGAGATCAGCGAAAGTTTCTAATGCAGAGCGTAAAACTATAGGGACTGATGAAATTCGATGATTATTTAAAAGAACTACAGCATCTAAGCATAGTTCCGTAACCCTAATTGCTAATGCAATGATGTACTTTTCCTGTAGATTGTCGTGAACTAATGATGCGAATTTCTCATCTCGAAATTGCAATAGTCCAACCCAATCATCTACTTTATTTGAACTCATTATCTACCTTGCTTTATAACGCTTGTTATGCGGCTTTTAGCCTTAATTTATCCGCACATTGTGCCGTTTCATGGTGATCATCTCAATAGATAAACTTCATAGTTTCAATAATATAAATTAATTGCATAGATGTTTGGTTGCTTATTCGAGCCTAATCACGATTTCACCGAACCGTTGAGGTATGGTGGAATTTACCCCCGTAATACAGATACGGGGGTTTTGACCTCCCGCCGCACGTCGCGCAATCGTCCTAGCCCGTCCTCACTTGCTCCGCGCTCTGGTCGGCAGTCAAACCAAATCAATATAAATAGGGGAAAGCCTTGCTCGGCACTCGCAAAGCTTTGGCGTTGATAGTTCAGGTGTGTTCCAGTGGGTTTGCGCGCCTCTGTTGTGGTGAGGCTCTGCAAGGCAGGCTTAGCAGGAAAGTAGGGCGGCGGCTCCCAAGTAGGATTGGATTGCTAACCGCGCCGATTTGATTGTTACGCTATCTTGAATTTTGTGAGCGGCTTGGTGCCTCGTCGTCGCTTCGCAACTCCTTATATCTCGGTGACTCCCTTCGGTCGGGGCGATGCCCACTTATTCTGACAGTTCTCGTAGGCTATCCAGCGCATTCACATAGTCACTTATCGCTTCAGTGTGCTGATAGAGCTCATCTCTAAGCTGTTTGTTCTTCTTACATTCTGCTAGGTATAGCTCTTTGTACTTAAGCGCATCATAGCCACCTTTGAGCAACGCTTTACTCATTGTTGACGTGCGAGTTTGCTCTTTGAGTTGTGAGAGCATTTCCGAATGTTCTTGTGTATCTCTAATGGTAATTGCCATCATTTTTCCTTGCTGCAGCTGGTTCCCTGGTTCGGTTACGATTGCAAAATGTCATGATTAATCCTGGTACCGGTTCGTATTTTGATAGCAAATGAACCTACCCGTATATGGCCTTGCTCATTGCTATCTCAAACCTCAGCGCAAATAGCCTGCGTTCTTGGTACTGTGTGATTGTGGGCGGGCCAACGAGAGCGAACGCCCCAAACGGTGAGTTGTAGACCGCACGCTTAAATCCTTCTGGTGATATGTTCATTGTCCTTTTTCCTTATTCAGATAATCAGACAGCATTCGAACACCGCTGCGAAAGAGATCGTAAACAATGATAGTGATGATCGCGTTCA
>NZ_JAHGAD010000137.1:0-1347 GCF_030248375.1 Vibrio sp. B181a
CTTCAAGAGACTGATCCGCAATGGTGTTTTCTACCACAGGCTTATCATTAACCGGTGTAACGTTCAGAGTAACGGTGGCTGTTTCTGTTACACCGCCTGATGTCACTGTATATGTGAATTGATCAGTACCGTTGTAATCTTGGTTCGGTGTATAAGTGACTGTACCGTCATTGTTCACAACTACTGTGCCATTGGTTGGCTCATGGCCTGCTTCTACTGATACAACAGGCGCGTCACCTTCGAAGTTATCGTTACCCAGTACATCCAGTTTTGTTGGCGTATCTTCAACAATATCAGCGCTGTCAGACACAATATCTGCCACTGCAGCTACGGTGAAATCGACTACTTGACTTACTGTCTCACCACTTGGGTCTTCAGCGGTAAACGTTAACTCTTCAGAACCATTCCAGTCTGCTGTTGGCTTGATCGTCGCAATGCCATCCACAATCGATACTTGAATATTGCTGTTGCCAGAGACACTAAATGTCAGCTCACCATCTGCATTATCGACATCGCTGAATGCATCATTCAAGTCGATAGTGTAAGGCGTGAAGTCTTCTTCAAGAGACTGATCCGCAATGGTGTTTTCTACGGTTGGCGCATCATTGATTGGATTTACTGTTACCGAGACTTGAGCTTCATCTTCCAGTTCACCATCTGAAACTGTGTAGCTGATGGTGGCTTCGCCGTTGAAGTTTTCAGCCGGTGTAAACACCAGTTTCCCATATACAATTTCAACTGCGCCCTGATCAACTGGAACAGATGCATTTACTATGGTCAGCGTGTCGCCGTCAACGTCGGTATCGTTCGGCAAGACATCAATAGTGACTGGTGTGTCTTCGTCAGTCACAGCGCTATCATCATTTGCAACTGGCGCATCGTTTAAAGGATTAACCGTTACCGAGACTTCCGCGCTGTCTTCCAGTTCACCATCTGAAACCGTATAGCTGATGGCGGCTTCGCCGTTGAAGTTTTCAGCCGGTGTAAACACCAGTTTTCCATCTACAATTTCAACCGTGCCCTGATCAGAAGGAACTGATGCATTTACTATGGTCAGCGTGTCGCCGTCAACGTCGGTATCGTTCGGGAGAACATTAATCGTGACTGGTGTGTCTTCATCAGTCACAGCGTTATCGTCATTTGCAACTGGCGCATCGTTTAAAGGATTAACCGTTACCGAGACTTCCGCGCTGTCTTCCAGTTCACCATCTGAAACCGAGTAGCTGATGGTGGCTTCGCCGTTGAAGTTGTCAGCCGGTGTAAACACCAGTTTTCCATCTACAATTTCAACCGTGCCCTGCTCAGCTGGAACAGATGCATTTACTATGGTCAGCGTGTCGCCGTCAA
>NZ_JAHGAD010000138.1:0-566 GCF_030248375.1 Vibrio sp. B181a
TACTTGACCACTACAGTAACTCCAACACTTGAACGTTGAGTGCTTCTTTTAATTCATCAGCCGCCTGTGCCGATAGGGGCAAGTTGTCAATATGAGGGCCAACATTAACCGTTTGCTCTTCATGTACGTTGAACAGTAAAAAAAACACCAATACCGTAAAAATGTCCATCAGAGCCACCAAATTTAAAGCGGAGCCCCTTTTCTCTTGTCGACTGGCCGTCAAAGTTTGAAACGAAATACTCATGGTTGTTGCATCTCCTTTACGTCCATCGATATCGATGAAAACACATCATCATAAGGCGCAAGAAGGTCAAATAACCCAACTACATCTTGATACGAGTATGATGCCTCTAGCGAAATGGACAATGGTGCTGTTCCCCTCAGGCCATGCAGGTGCGCTGTAAGAGCCGAAATTAGTGACGCTCTGTCTGCGACCTCATGACGAAACAAAGTCTTATCGGCTTGCAATAAAATAAGCTCCTGACTCGTCACTCGCAAAAGATAGGGTGTAACCGTCCTTGGCTCCGAAGACGAGGAAACTACAGGATCTGGTTGTGCGTATACAT
>NZ_JAHGAD010000139.1:0-1099 GCF_030248375.1 Vibrio sp. B181a
GTCTACGTTTCGCTATCGGTGAAGGTGGCCGTACTGTAGGTGCTGGTGTTGTTGCTAAGATCTTCGACTAATTCTTACTGAATTAATCGTAATCTTGCACTCTTCTTCTGACACAGCCAAAATTTTAACATTTAACTCAATTACTGTTTTTATAACCATTAGAAGACTGCGGACATATAAATGAGATTTTAGTGGGGAGTTTGAAGTGCACTAAACTGAACTTGATGAACTTATTATATGGAAAGTCATTTTGTAAATTGAGTTAAGAGAGCTCAAATTGATATTTATAGATACTGGGAATGTGTCGTTCGACTTTGGGTTGGATGGTTGTATGAATGTGGTGTGTCGTGATGTATTTCAATCACAATCATAGTTTCTATTGATATGGTTATTCTTTTAATCTACTCTATTTTAGCGTGAATTGTTCGGTATGTACTGTGGATCACGTCGTATTTGGTTGGCGCTTTTATGCCTAGTCGGCAAGGTAAGGCGACATCATGAGATGATGAGCACTCAGTTGATTTACAAAACTTCAATGTAAAATGGTGGATAAAGCTAATTGCGTAAACTTGTCTATTTTCTGTTGGTTAGTTTGATGGTTGGTTGCCAAAGTTCTTCGACGCTTTCTGATAACTCATACCCTGTAGAAATCATGAGCGTTTCATCAAGCCGTGACGGTCATGTGCGAATTACCTACCGAGACCATCATGTCCTTCATACTATATATGTAGAAGGAGAGCCTTGTCGCTATGATGTCGGTCCTTCTGAACTCATAACTGTAGGTGAGAACGTTTTGTTAATTCCCAACGGGCAGTGCTAATGTAATATTAAGGACGATTTTTGCCAGCTCCATTCTCTGATTGCTACAGATTGGCAGAAATCGTCCTACCTCTTACTACGAATAAAGAGCGTGAGGTTATCGAAAGTTAACGCCCATCAACTTGAGTACGGCAATAATGATGACTGCAATGACAAACACTTCGAGCATAGTTATTCCTGTGGTATTTGTACGTTGACGCAAACGCTAGTTTCTTAAGAATCGGTTGTAAACAAAGAGCAGGACAAAGGCCCCAAGCGTGGCTGTTATGATGCTGCCTAC
>NZ_JAHGAD010000014.1:0-3058 GCF_030248375.1 Vibrio sp. B181a
AAAAACTAAATTTAAAGCCTGGCGATGTCCTACTCTCACATGGGGAAGCCCCACACTACCATCGGCGCTAATTCGTTTCACTTCTGAGTTCGGAATGGAAGTCAGGTGGGTCCAAATCGCTATGGTCGCCAAGCAAATTCTTTAATTCGGAAAGCTGTTTCAGTTCTTACACATTCAATTCGTTCTTGCTTTGAGTCCATCAAAACCCCTTGGGTGTTGTATGGTTAAGCCTCACGGGCAATTAGTACAGGTTAGCTCAACGCCTCACAACGCTTACACACCCTGCCTATCAACGTTCTAGTCTCGAACAACCCTTTAGGATACTTAAAGTATCAGGGAAGACTCATCTCAGGGCTCGCTTCCCGCTTAGATGCTTTCAGCGGTTATCGATTCCGAACTTAGCTACCGGGCAATGCGTCTGGCGACACAACCCGAACACCAGAGGTTCGTCCACTCCGGTCCTCTCGTACTAGGAGCAGCCCCCTTCAATCTTCCAACGCCCACGGCAGATAGGGACCGAACTGTCTCACGACGTTCTAAACCCAGCTCGCGTACCACTTTAAATGGCGAACAGCCATACCCTTGGGACCGACTTCAGCCCCAGGATGTGATGAGCCGACATCGAGGTGCCAAACACCGCCGTCGATATGAACTCTTGGGCGGTATCAGCCTGTTATCCCCGGAGTACCTTTTATCCGTTGAGCGATGGCCCTTCCATTCAGAACCACCGGATCACTATGACCTGCTTTCGCACCTGCTCGAATTGTCATTCTCGCAGTCAAGCGGGCTTATGCCATTGCACTAACCTCACGATGTCCAACCGTGATTAGCCCACCTTCGTGCTCCTCCGTTACGCTTTGGGAGGAGACCGCCCCAGTCAAACTACCCACCAGGCACTGTCCGCAACCCCGATAAGGGGTCGACGTTAGAACATCAACACTACAAGGGTGGTATTTCAAGGACGGCTCCACTAATACTGGCGTACTAGTTTCAAAGCCTCCCACCTATCCTACACATGTAGGGTCAATGTTCAGTGCCAAGCTGTAGTAAAGGTTCACGGGGTCTTTCCGTCTAGCCGCGGGTACACTGCATCTTCACAGCGATTTCAATTTCACTGAGTCTCGGGTGGAGACAGCGTGGCCATCATTACGCCATTCGTGCAGGTCGGAACTTACCCGACAAGGAATTTCGCTACCTTAGGACCGTTATAGTTACGGCCGCCGTTTACCGGGGCTTCGATCAAGAGCTTCGACCGAAGTCTAACCCCATCAATTAACCTTCCGGCACCGGGCAGGCGTCACACCGTATACGTCATCTTACGATTTTGCACAGTGCTGTGTTTTTAATAAACAGTTGCAGCCACCTGGTATCTGCGACTCTCAATAGCTCCATCCGCAAGGGACTTCACCGTCGAGAGCGTACCTTCTCCCGAAGTTACGGTACCATTTTGCCTAGTTCCTTCACCCGAGTTCTCTCAAGCGCCTTGGTATTCTCTACCCGACCACCTGTGTCGGTTTGGGGTACGATTCCTTACAATCTGAAGCTTAGAGGCTTTTCCTGGAAGCATGGCATCAATGACTTCACTACCGTAGTAGCTCGACGTCGTGTCTCAGCCTTAAGAAGAGCCGGATTTACCTAACTCTTCAGCCTACGCACTTGAACCTGGACAACCGTCGCCAGGCCCACCTAGCCTTCTCCGTCCCCCCATCGCAATTGTAAGAAGTACGGGAATATTAACCCGTTTCCCATCGACTACGCCTTTCGGCCTCGCCTTAGGGGTCGACTTACCCTGCCCCGATTAACGTTGGACAGGAACCCTTGGTCTTCCGGCGAGGAGGTTTTTCACCCCCTTTATCGTTACTCATGTCAGCATTCGCACTTCTGATACGTCCAGCATGCGTTACCACACACCTTCAACCGCTTACAGAACGCTCCCCTACCCAATGCACAAAGTGCATTGCCGCAGCTTCGGTTTACTACTTAGCCCCGTTACATCTTCCGCGCAGGCCGACTCGACCAGTGAGCTATTACGCTTTCTTTAAATGATGGCTGCTTCTAAGCCAACATCCTGGCTGTCTGAGCCTTCCCACATCGTTTCCCACTTAGTAGTAATTTGGGACCTTAGCTGGCGGTCTGGGTTGTTTCCCTCTCCACGACGGACGTTAGCACCCGCCGTGTGTCTCCCGGATAGTACTTACTGGTATTCGGAGTTTGCAAAGGGTTGGTAAGTCGGGATGACCCCCTAGCCTTAACAGTGCTCTACCCCCAGTAGTATTCGTCCGAGGCGCTACCTAAATAGCTTTCGGGGAGAACCAGCTATCTCCAGGTTTGATTGGCCTTTCACCCCTAGCCACAAGTCATCCGCTAATTTTTCAACATTAGTCGGTTCGGTCCTCCAGTTGATGTTACTCAACCTTCAACCTGCCCATGGCTAGATCACCTGGTTTCGGGTCTATATCCAGAGACTGAACGCCCAGTTAAGACTCGGTTTCCCTACGGCTCCCCTAGATGGTTAACCTTGCCACTGAATATAAGTCGCTGACCCATTATACAAAAGGTACGCAGTCACACCACGAAGGTGCTCCTACTGCTTGTACGTACACGGTTTCAGGTTCTATTTCACTCCCCTCACAGGGGTTCTTTTCGCCTTTCCCTCACGGTACTGGTTCACTATCGGTCAGTCAGTAGTATTTAGCCTTGGAGGATGGTCCCCCCATATTCAGACAGGATATCACGTGTCCCGCCCTACTCGATTTCACTTTAAATGCGTTGCCGGTTACGGGGCTATCACCCTGTATCGCACAACTTTCCAGAAGTTTCACCTGACGCATAAAAAGCTTAAGGGCTAGTCCAATTTCGCTCGCCGCTACTTTCGGAATCTCGGTTGATTTCTTTTCCTCGGGGTACTTAGATGTTTCAGTTCCCCCGGTTCGCCTCGCTGCGCTATGTATTCACGCAGCGATACTAGCTTATGCTAGTGGGTTTCCCCATTCGGAAATCCCAGACTCAAATGGTTTTTACTACCTAATCTGGGCTTATCGCAAGTTAATACGTCCTT
>NZ_JAHGAD010000140.1:0-2767 GCF_030248375.1 Vibrio sp. B181a
TCCTAAAGCGAAGCGCTCTCGACTCTCGGAGCGTAAGCGTTCTATTTGGCCTCCAAGAAACAAAAAAGGCACCCGAGGGTGCCTTTTCTTTTAAGCTCTTAACGATTACTCGTCAGAAGAGAAGCCTGCGTTTAGAAGTGCAGCTAGGTTATCTGTTGCTTGTTCAGCAGATGGACCTTCTTGCGCTTCAGCACGTTTAGCTTGACGATCTTGGTGGTATGCGAAACCAGTACCAGCTGGGATCAGACGACCAACAATTACGTTCTCTTTCAGACCACGTAGGTCATCACGCTTACCAGAAACCGCAGCTTCTGTTAGTACGCGAGTTGTCTCCTGGAACGATGCCGCAGAGATGAACGACTCAGTCGCTAGAGATGCTTTAGTAATACCTAGTAGCTCACGCTCGAAACGTGCAGGCTCTTTGCCTTCAGCTTCTAGGTTACGGTTAGCAATCTTAACTTGTGAGTATTCAACTTGCTCACCAGGTAGGAACTCAGAGTCACCAGCGTGAGTAATTGTACACTTACGTAGCATTTGACGAACGATAGTCTCGATGTGCTTATCGTTAATCTTAACGCCTTGTAGACGGTAAACTTCTTGTACTTCGTTAGCGATGTACTGAGTTACAGCGTGTACGCCACGTAGACGTAGGATGTCATGTGGAGACTCTGGACCATCTGCGATCACGTCACCACGTTCAACACGCTCACCTTCAAATACGTTCAACTGACGATGCTTAGGAATCATCTCTTCGTAAGTATCACCGCTGTCGCGAGTGATAACTAGACGACGCTTACCTTTCGTTTCTTTACCGAAGCTCACAGTACCTGTGTGCTCAGCAAGGATCGCAGGCTCTTTAGGCTTACGAGCTTCGAATAGGTCGGCTACGCGTGGTAGACCACCGGTGATATCTTTGTTACCGCCAGATTTCTGAGGGATACGAGATAGTGTGTCACCAATGCCAACTTCAGCGCCATCTTCGATGTTTACAATCGCTTTACCAGGTAGGAAGTAGTGAGCTGGCATTTCTGTACCAGGGATCATTACATCGTTACCTTGCTCATCAACAAGTTTGATAGCTGGACGCATATCTTTACCTGCTGCTGGGCGAGCTGCTGGGTCAGTTACTTCGCTTGAAGATAGACCTGTTAGGTCATCTGTTTGACGAGAAACTGTAACACCGTCGATCATGTCTACGAACTGGATGCGACCTGCCACTTCAGTGATGATTGGCATGGTGTGCGCTTCCCAGTTAGCAACAACTTCACCAGCTGTTACTGCGTCGTTGTCGCCTTTGCTTAGCATCGAACCGTAAGGAAGTTTGTGCTTCTCTTTAGTACGACCGAATTCATCAATGATAGTTAGCTCAGATGCACGAGACGTGATTACTAGCTTCTTATCTTTGTTGATTACGAACTTAGCGTTGTGCAGTTTAACTGTACCAGTTGTCTTCGCTTGGATGCTGTTCTCTGCTGCTGCAGTAGATGCTGCACCACCGATGTGGAACGTACGCATCGTAAGCTGTGTACCCGGTTCACCGATAGACTGAGCAGCGATTACACCAACTGCTTCACCTTGGTTCACTAGGTGACCACGTGCTAGGTCACGACCGTAACACTGTGCACAACAACCGAAGTCAGAATCACAAGTAACTACAGAGCGCACTTTCATGCTGTCTACTGAGTTCTCTTCCATGATCTGACACCACTTCTCATCAATTAGAGTGTTACGTGGGATCAGAACATCTTCTGTACCTGGCTTAAGAACGTCTTCAGCTACTACACGACCTAGCGCTAGCTCAGTTAGTGCAACTTTAACATCACCACCCTCGATGTGAGGCATCATGTCAACACCCTCATGAGTGCCACAGTCATGTTCAGTTACAACAACGTCTTGAGCAACGTCTACTAGACGACGAGTTAGGTAACCCGAGTTCGCTGTTTTCAGTGCCGTATCCGCAAGACCCTTACGAGCACCGTGCGTTGAGATAAAGTACTGAAGTACGTTTAGACCTTCTTTAAAGTTCGCAGTGATCGGCGTTTCGATGATCGAACCATCCGGACGAGCCATCAGACCACGCATACCAGCTAGCTGACGAATCTGAGCTGCAGAACCACGAGCACCCGAGTCAGCCATCATGTAGATGCTGTTAAACGATTCTTGTTGCTCTTCTTCACCGTCACGGTTAACTACCGTTTCAGATGAAAGGTTTGCCATCATCGCTTTCGCTACGCGATCGTTGGTCGATGCCCAGATATCGATAACTTTGTTGTATCGTTCGCCCGCAGTAACAAGACCAGATTGGTATTGTTCCTGGATTTCACGTACTTCTTCTTCCGCTTCTGCGATTTCAGTGTACTTAGCTGGCGGTACAACCATATCGTCGATACCAACAGATACACCAGATAGTGCCGCGTATGCGAAACCTGTGTACATGATTTGGTCAGCGAAGATTACAGTGTCTTTCAGACCTAGCTTACGGTACGCCTCGTTTAGTAGGTTAGAGATTTGCTTCTTACCTAGCTTTTGGTTAACGATGCTGTACGGTAGACCAGCTGGCACGATTTGCCATAGCATTGCACGACCGATAGTTGTATCAACCATCTTAGTCTCTGTTGTGCTGTTGCCGTCTTCGTCTACAACTGTTTCTGTAATACGTACTTTAACGCGTGCGTGAAGTTCAGCTTGCTTAGTGCGGTATGCTTTCTCAGCCTCTGCTGGGCCAGAAAGGTACATGCCTTCACCTTTCACGTTGATCTTGTCACGA
>NZ_JAHGAD010000141.1:0-3357 GCF_030248375.1 Vibrio sp. B181a
CTTTTGCCATTTAACGCCTTGTTAAGGGGTGAGCAACGCAATACCGAAGCCGCCGCATACCACCTTAGTCACTAAAACTAACGCATAGTAAAAATGCCACGCGTTGCGAATCCCTCTTGAACAATTTGTTAGGCGAATTACTTAAAAGGCAGTGGAATATCTTTCGTTATGGATATGTCTTCTAAACACTGCTTTAAAGGTAACTGCTTGGATTTATGGATTGTTGTAATCGAATTTTTCTCTTCGTCTACGTCCACTGTTAAACAAGCACAACTAAAACCATAGCTTCGATTTGTTCTAACAAATTCATTTTCATTTGCAGTCGCTTGATAAAGCAGTTCCATCGATTTATCGTCCAATGCACTTGAAGTACCTTGGACTGATATATCCCACGATCCATCGCGATCAATCAACCACATATTGGCAGGAGAAGGATTTTCAAGCCATCCACATCGAGTCTCTTCTGCCGTCGCTGCTAATGCAGAAAACATCCCCAAAATAACAATCAAAAATCTCATTATTTACTCCATTCGCCTAACGCCCTGTTAAGGTGTGAGCAACGCAATACCGAAGTTCCCGCATACCACCTTAAACACTAAAACTAACGCATAGTAAAAATGCCACGCGTTGCGAATCACTCTTAAACAGATTGTTAGTTGTTTTTTTGCATACGCTCTAGAATATAGTCTTGTAGAGCTAAACCTTTTAATTTTTGCTTGCAGCCATTTACTCGAACCCAAGTGTCACCAGATGAATTGAAATACAAACCAATGGTATTTGACTTTGGGACGTTTACTTCAAAAACATACCCACTCTCGGTATTTATCACTGAGTGAAATCTAACGGTGATTTTTGTTGGATCTATTGCTGGCTGAATCGTACCAATCTTAGCGTTAACTACTTTGTTTATTTCGTCCTTTTGTGCCGTTGATAGATGCAAACTTTTCACCTTACCATCATCGCAAATGCCCCAGAAAATACTACCACCAGATCCGTTAAGGAATGCAACCACGTATTCGTCAACCAAGTTCTGGATAGATTTAGCAGGGTTACTTCCTTTTACTTCTTTAAACTCATGGGTCAAATCTTCTTCTAGAGAACAAACCTCACCCTCAATGAATCTATGCTGAACATTATCAGCAACGATTTCCAGTTCATCAGGAAGAGACTCAAAAAACATTCTAAGTTTTTTAATGCTCCCCGAACTCATACGGACAGACTGAGACATTTTATTTATAGAGCCACAACTCGCGATCAAAGAATCTAGTTGTTCAAGTGCTCTAGTTTTACCAACCAGTTGACCCCAAGTTTCAATTTGTCTATTCCGTTGAGGACCACTTTGCAAACCGCCGGGATAATACCTATCGTTGATTACTTCAAACGCGATAGCTAAATCCCAGTTCTTATTAATGATCACAATTGCTTCCTATTATTCCGAAGTTTGGTAAAACAACTAACGCCCTGCTAAGGGGTGAGCAACGCAATACCGATACCGATACCGCTGCATACCACCTTAATCACTAAATTCAACGCATAGTAAAAATGCCACGCGTTGCGAATCCCTCTTGAGCAGTTTGTTAGTCGCGAGGCACCGAGCGACAATTTTAAGCCGAACTAAATTTTGCAAACAACAAATTTTATGTGCTTGATGCACTTAAGTCAGGCGTAGTCTAAAAGCGGCTATTCAATGAAACCACTTGGAACAACCAACGCCGCTGAAAACGGACTGGCAACACCAACAAGCGCTTTTGGAAAACCAATCTCACAGTGCGGACTTTCAACAAAGTTACTGAAACCACGTGGAACTAACCACACCAGAGAAAACGTCATTTCAGCGAGTAAATCGGCTTTTGTACCAACAAACTCACCGAGCGGAGTTGCAACCAAAAACAGACTCTCGATTGCCCTGCTCTGTCAGCACCAAAGAACAAAACAAGCGCTAGGACACTTGCAAAACTTTGGACTTAGAACAGCAGAAACTGAGTTTTGACCATCGACGATGAATCTGTGTACCAAACAAACAGCTGCCAAATTTTGAGCTCAGAAACATGATTTTGATTGCTAGCTTTTTCTGGCGACTAACGCCCTGTTAAGGGGTGAGCAACGCAATACAGAAGTCGCCGCATACCGCCTTAAACACTAAAACCAACGCATGATGAAAATGCCACGCGTTGCGAATCCCTCTTGAACAGTTTGTTAGAGCGCAACTCACAGGTTGAACAGAACTTTCAAAAGAGAATTAACCAAGGAAGAAACTCCTAGAAATAGTACTACTGGCAAGCCTATCGCTATTATCAGTTTAAACTCAACAAATTGACCTACAACGGCATCACCATACCTACCACCCAGAAACTTTCTCGATTCATCACCTACTGTCGATTTGACTTCATCTGTAACTGTCTTGCGATCTTTACCGATGAATTCTCTAAACAGCATGAAGCCGAAAGGAGCGATAATAATGCCTGCGATAAGATATGAAATGTATTCAACTATATCGGTCATGTTCATACTTTTTTCTCCTGCGCTCTAACGCCGCGTTAAGTAGTGAACAACGCCACCACCCTTCCTAAACCATTGTGCCGTAAACACGAAAGCTGAATCAAACCGAAAATGCCGAGCGTTGCGAATCTGTCTTAAACGCTTTGTTAGTTTACCTTTCGCACAAATCGCGCGATTTAATTATATTGACCATTTTGTGCGACAAACTATAATCTTACTGTAATTCCATATTTGGAGATTGAGTATGCACACACTAACAGCAAATGATGCAAAGCGTAACTTTGGTGAGCTACTTCTAAGCGCCCAACGTGAGCCAGTAAAAATTAGCAAAAACAGTAAAGATGCCGTGGTGGTAATGTCTATTAAAGACTATGAAGAACTAGAGGCAATGAAAACTGATTACCTTAAACATTGTTTCGAGTCAGCTAAACAAGACTTAGCACAAGGCAATGTAGTTGATGGTGAAGATTTCCTAAGCGCCTTGTAACCCACTATGCAAAAGAATAAATACAAACTAAGTAAATCGGCTCAGGCTCATTTACGAAAAATTAAAAGCTATACCGTCAACAACTTTTCTGAAATGCAGTGGAACAACTATAAAGATACATTGCTAACTGGGTTTCAAATGCTTGCCGACAATCCAGCCGTAGGTCGCAGTTGCGATGAGATTTATCCAAGCGGTTTCTATTTTCCAGTAGGAAAACACACAGCTTACTTTACAAAAGAAGACGGTTTTATTTTAGTTGTGGCTGTACTTGGTCAATCACAACTCCCACAAAACCACTTGTAGCGAAGACATCACCCGAAATAAAAACTAGGGTGATGATCTTGATTGGTAAACTAACGCGCAGTTAAGGT
>NZ_JAHGAD010000142.1:0-605 GCF_030248375.1 Vibrio sp. B181a
ATATGTTTTTTAATTGCGCTAGCGTAAAAGATATAAAGGCGACTATCTTGTAAAAAATCAGCCGTAGTCGGTCAAAGGCGACGTTTTGGGAGAAGAAAGCGCGCTCTTTAAGTAAAGGGAGGGTAGATAGTATGGGAATCAAAGAAGCTCACAGACTGTATATCTCGTTTTGACAGCCACTGGATATGCCATGTCTTAAGTGTTCGATATTCGCAATGACAGTAAATGTGCATATGACAAGAGAGAGGACTTTTGAGGAAGCGCTCAAGAGCATCAATATCTTCAGCAAAAAATAGGGCTGCGCTGTCAATATCTGGCATTTCAAACCTCTCCGAAAGTAATAAGACTTTGTGTCATTATAGCTCAAATAAGACATTGCCTTTGTAATGTGATTAATATCACTTTACAAGTCACAGTCGGCTGTTATCCTCAGAGGGTAAAACGTTGAACACTGACGCGCAGTGTTAAGCACACGGGGTTTACCCCCCTTAAATGGCGTTCTGAAACGTGTCGCGGCTTCTTACTTGATAAGAGGTTGGAATGCATTACTTTGACTGCCCTTAGCCTAGTTTAGTGCTTTGGTGCGATACACCTACTTTTTACCA
>NZ_JAHGAD010000143.1:0-560 GCF_030248375.1 Vibrio sp. B181a
TATGTTTTTTAATTGCGCCAGCGTAAAAGATATAAAGGCGACGTTTTGGGGGAAGAAAGCGCGCTCTTTAAGTAAAGGGAGGGGAGATAGTATGGGAATCAAAGAAGCTCACAGACTGTATATCTCGTTTTGACAGCCACTGGATATGCCATGTCTTAAGTGTTCGATATTCGCAATGACAGTAAATGTGCATATGACAAGAGAGAGGGCTTTTGAGGAAGCGCTCAAGAGCATCAATATCTTCAGCAAAAAATAGGGCTGCGCTGTCAATATCTGGCATTTCAAACCTCTCCGAAAGTAATAAGACTTTGTGTCATTATAGCTCAAATAAGACATTGCCTTTGTAATGTGATTAATATCACTTTACAAGTCACAGTCGGCTGTTATCCTCAAAGGGTAAAACGTTGAACACTGACGCGCAGTGTTAAGCACACGGGGTTTACCCCCCTTAAATGGCGTTCTGAAACGTGTCGCGGCTTCTTACTTGATAAGAGGTTGGAATGCATTACTTTGACTGCCCTTAGCCTAGTTTGTGCTTTGGTGCTATACACCTACTTTTT
>NZ_JAHGAD010000144.1:0-1311 GCF_030248375.1 Vibrio sp. B181a
ATGGTGGATTAACACCAAATGAATCAGAACGACAGTTCTGGTTTCCTCATAAAACCGTGGCCAGTTTTACTTGACCACTACATCGTTACTCAGCACAGCAGTAGTGTCATCGTTATAATAACCAAGCGCACTCAACGGCACTTCCTGACCCGGTATCAGCGTTAAATTCTCGGGTAGTTGAACGTCAAGTGATTCCAATGTTTTCGCCACCACCGCAATATTGGCACTTTGGGTCGGAGTTTTACCATCCACAGTGTCTTCTGGAGTCACTTTGTTCATCGTCGCCGTTAGGGTTGCGTCCCCTGCACTCGAACCTGCCGTTACCGTTCCCGTATCAGGGGCGAGCGTTGAACCCGTGCCATTGTCGTCCAATGTAAATGTCACCCAACTAGAATCAAGTCGCGTCGCGTTACCCTCAACATCAATACTGTACGCCTCAAACGTTTGACTCTGCCCCGACGCAAGCTCTGCCTCTTTCGGAGAAAGCGCCAGCGAGGAAATTAACTTAGCTGGCGTCACGTCAAAGGCCTCACTCGTGGTAATATCATCCCCAACACCCAATGACTTGGTGGCGGTTAACGTCACATTACCTGGCTCTGGCGCATAAAAAACACCGTCAGGAGTGATAACTGGGGTATCGGCGGCGGCGCCATCCCACTCTTTTGCCTCTGCTCTCTACGACTAAATAGTGTTAGTAGTAAGTACTACTAGACTCTTATTGAACACTGGTCAATTTAAATAAAATGCAAAAAACGGTAAGGCTGGGCGTTGTAGCAGTAAAAAGGTGGGATATTTTGTTTGTTTCAAGCGAACACATGTCAGAGAAATGCCAATAGGTCATTCGCACAGGGTAAAATTTAGTTTTCATTAATAATTACATGCCAGTTTGACACAGAGCAGCCATCAGGAACTCAATTAGAACAAGCTTAACTATCCGCTTGATTGAAGACTCACACAGAGGAGACGTTCTACTCATCCAAAGAGTGATTGTTCGTAAAAGCGCACAAACATCCCCTCTTTAATACCGACAATGACTTGGCTGTCTTTTACTAATTCCAACTTATCTTCAATATTCACAAAATACACTCCGAGAAGAATAAGGCGCCACCCGTAAAGGTAGCGCCCAAAATATTAAAATTTAAACGCTAAACGCTGAACGTCAAACACTAAGGATTTGAGACGCAAGACGCGTAGTCCCCGTAGCTCGGGTCGTAGCTGTAGACGTTGCCATCGTTGAGGTCCACGAGGTTGTAGTTCGAGCCAATGACCGTCGCCGACCAGTAAGTGTTGTTGGACGGCCAACCACGAGCA
>NZ_JAHGAD010000145.1:0-3488 GCF_030248375.1 Vibrio sp. B181a
AACACAGGCGCAGATGACAGTAGCCACTCAATGCCAATTACCCCAACGATCACGATCGGAACCATCGGTGATGTATCGGGTAATACAACAGTAACTATCAATGGCACAACTACTCGTTTTGAGGCGGGGGACACAATAGCACTCAAAGCTGTTGATACCGATAGCTTGGAGGTTCTAGGTAGCGCAACAGTGCTAGATGATGGTACATGGACCGTTGATCTTGATTTGTCTACTTTGAAAGACGGAGAAATAACCGTTTATGCAAATGGTACCAATTCACTATCTGCGATCGCTGATGAGGTGAGTACAACATTCAATTACTCTAGTACTACAGTGCTTGTTGTTCCAAACTATTGGGAAAGTTATTCCGCGGAGTTACCCTCCCAGAAAGCAGCCTAAAAGGAAGCGAGCATTAAGCTCGCTTTCTTTTTGCTCGTATTTAAGTGATCTAAGTCAAATGATTCGCATTTTCTCATAATTGAGCCAGATGATTCGACGGTCTTTCTACAAGGTCAAACATCTAGAATGCCTAGAGCAATTTTGCTTTTAGTTGTTATTAAAGTGATTGTGCGGGTCAATACAGGTATGTGGTGGTGAATGTGCCACGTTGAGAATATTGCGCAATATTATATAGTTACACGCAATGCTATACCCCAAGTATAGAGTTCTGCATAAGGTAGGGTACTACCTATCAGTTGTGTAATTGTAATGAAGTGGCACCAGCCTAGCATCACATCAAAGCGATTACGCGTTTTTGTGAGTGTGACACGCACTCACCTTTTTTATTCATACTTCCTCAGTAGCGATAAGCTATTCATTGCTACTGAGGAGTGCATATCCCTTCAAAATCTCAACCTGTGGCAATCAGCGCTTAAACTGAATTTGTTAACTTCTGCTCAAAAGTAAAAAAAACTGTTTTTCTTAAAGCCTTCTTTTTGAATAAGCACAGTAGGCAATATGTCCAAGTTGCTAGTTAAAGTGACTTTATGGACTGTTAATTTGTCGGTTTTGGGGCGTTTTGGGTTTTTCTGCAGGTTTTTCTATGTGATTGAATGTTATGAATTAAATTAGTAGCATTAACGCACCAAATCGTACCAGTAAGCCTTATCAGCTTAAACGTCACCGCAACCATATTTACGATGTTGGTTGTGGAGAATTCAAATGCATTTAGTTTGCAAATTTATACCTAGCTCGAAGCTTTCCTCCAACGAGCTATCCTACGTCCTTACACCTGATGAGTGTATTGGGCAGCTTTCGCGTGTGCGAAATTCAGAAGACATTCTCAGAAACCTGCCTAAAGAGCTTGCTCAGAAGATCTCAATCTCAGCCAAGAAGTCTAGCGCCGGGTTGCTAACGGCTATTCGAAACGAGCTAGGAAATGGCAACTGGGTGGCGTTGTCTTCCTTCTCTCGTCGAACACCGTTAACAGATACCCAATTACAAAGTTTCCCAAGACTAAAAGCACAGCTTGAATCTGTCTCATCGACTGGTGAGAGCAAAGTCTATAAAGCGGGTTATAAGCAGGTAACGGACGATGTTACTTTGGTTCGCAGCTACGCGCATGTGCCTTATGAGCCGAGTCCAGAACACAAAATTGTTGTCGAGTTTGCTGGGCAGTGGTCTAGTAATGCAGCCTGTTTGATGTTGGGAAAAACCGACGCTCAAAAAGAAAAAGTGACTGTAGGCAAGGCTGATACCGAGAACAAACACCGCAGCCTTGCCACGTTTAAAGATCTGGATGCTGAAGGCAAAACGCTTTATATCAAAATCCCTTGTTCTGACCAGCCTCAGCCAATCTTGCTTAAACTCGCCGAAGATTTGCAACCCGTCGATAAAGAAACGCAGATGGATGAGTGGGAGAACGTGTTGGTGCCGGTGAGACCATTGGCTTACTTAGATGGTAGCAACGACAAAGCAAAAGCTTCTGACCTGCGTGGTGGTTTCCTTTATGTGTTTTGGAAAGGAAAGCTTTGGCGAGAGATGGCGATAAACGAGAAAGGTTACTACCAAGATGTTGACGTCGAGTATTACCGCACGCTAGAGCAAGAAGAAAAGAAAAAAGACACACCTCAGGTAATACAAAGAAGCGCAAGCGGTTTTGCTATGGCGCATTTCTGGGCACCTTACAAAATATCGGGTGAAGTCCAACAGGGAGAAAATGGACTCAAGATCATTTTCTCACCAAAGCAAAAGCGCTTTGCTCAAATTGAAGCATTAGAATCGGATGCTGCTTTGCTAGAGAAATCCAGCACGCCATTAGATGAATTAAGCAGTTACAGTGACGCACAGTCATTCAGTGCAAAAGAATTCACCTCCGATGTAGACAGCGCAGCCATCCACAAAGTGACCGAAGACGACATGCCATGGCTGAGTGACCAACAGGCCATCGTTCGCAGCTATGACCAGAGTAATACAGTGATTGCCTATGTGGATGGAAAAAACAGTGGCCTATTATTCCGAGTGGATGTTGGTACGTCTGGCATCACCGCTTTGAATTCACTCTATGTGATCGATCACAATAGCGATTATAAAGACGTCTTTGATTTAGAGTTTTATGAAGGGGAAGACCACGATTGGCAGCAAGCGTTATTAAGCGGGCTGCCATTGGACGGGGTCTTTACTATGTCCCTGGTGCATGACCAAGACCCAGACAGTCGTCACATACTTTTTGATCGGGTCGCTTACAACGATTTATTTGTTGAACCTGAGAGCGCTACTGAAACTCCGCCAAAAGCTCTGCCAAACGACAAGCCTAAAGGTATGACTACAGAAGAGAAACAACGCTTTGAGTCATTAGTGCTGGATTGGTCGTTGTAACAAAATTAGAAAATGGATTAAGAATGAAAAAGAAAATATTACTCGGCTTGGGTTTGACGACTGTTGTTGTCGCAGGCGTTGGTTACATTGCTACTAAACCCTATTTTGATGAAAAAGCAAGAATAGGCTTGTTAGCTGATTGGTTAGATACAAACCGGGGAGATACTAAGAGTTGGCTTTATCGTTATGATTTTAAAATCCCAACGAACTCGAAGGTAGCAAATTGGAATACTGAGAATGTGAAACTCCCTCAGTTGCTGTTTACAGTCGAAAACCCAGAAGACAATTCTAAGGTTAGTTACTGGGCTGTGAATATAGACGGTACTAACCCTCAATTGCTGATCCCTGATGGGGTATTCCCACCGCCTGTTTATCGAAGCACGACTGATTACGCAAAATATATGTCACGTTCGCCAAACGGCCGCTACCTTGTTATCCCTCAGAGAGATAGCACCGTGTTGTATGATCTAAGTAATGGCGAAGTAACAAACATTAGTGAGGAGAATGGTTCAATTCGTCACGACATTATGTGGGATACAGACAGCACACAAGTTGTTGTGAAAAAAAGCGATGAGCTTCTTCTGGTTAAGCTAGATACAAAAGAGGTAGTGAAATTTACCGATGTGAATGGGTCATGGGCAGAGTACTTGACCTGTAGTGGTCAAGTAAAA
>NZ_JAHGAD010000146.1:0-2257 GCF_030248375.1 Vibrio sp. B181a
ACGTAAGTGCTTACTTACTCTCATCGTTTTTCTAGTGCTATTTTTGTTATATGAACAGTGACGTTGCGCTCTTTTTGTGCTGCTCTAGATTTTATGTTCAAGATTGACTGCAAACAAAAAGCCCGGTACTTGTGTAACGGGCTTAAGATTCCTATTTGAGTCAGGTATGTCTACAGGGAGATATACTTACTTTCTGCGACTTCCCATAGGGCTTTCACTAATGGATTTTCTAGTTGGCTCTTGATGCAACAGACCCCGAGTTCAAATGGTTTTATAGGTAGAACCTTGAGTCGATTTATCTTCTCTCTGACAGGGCTGTTGTTGATTACCACATCCGGTGCGATACCTACGCCACAACCTAAAGCCACCATGCTGACAATGGCTTCGTGCCCTGCTACTTGTGCGTAGATATTTGGTTTTATCTTCATTTGCTTAAACCAAACATTCGCTCTTTCTCTTGCTGTGCCTGCTTCTGGGAGAATAAAAGGGATCGTTGACCAATCTGGGGTTTCTTTCTGTAGCTCTTCAGCGAAGCTGCTGACTCCAACTGGCGCTATCACCGATAGGGGAATCTCACTGATTGGTTCAAAGGAGACTTTAGCTGGCAGTTGGTCTGGCTTAGCAGAGATCGCGATATCAGCCTCATCTGCCAATATTTTATCGATGGCTTGCGCTGGATCGCCAGTAGAGAGTTTGAATTCGATAAATGGATGCTGAATGCGGAATTCAGAAATCAGCTCTGGGAGGTGGCTGTAACTTGCGGTTACCGAGCAAAATAAACGTATCTCACCCTTTAACTCGTCTTCTGTCCCTTTGACATAACTTTGGTATTGCTGCCACTCACCTAAGATCTTTAGTGCTACAGGTAATAGCTTCTTTCCTTGAACTGTTAATTCAACACTTCGGTTATCACGCAAGAACAGCTGTTGATGTGTTTCTTCTTCCAATTTCTGGATCTGCCGACTCAGTGCTGAAGGGCTGATATGCATTGCTGCTGCTGTCTTAGCGAAGCTTTTACTATCACATAGATGAATGAATAATTGCAGGCTTTTGATGTTCATTAAATCTTCACTTCCATGTTGCATTAATTGCAATAAGTAATTGTGAATATATCACTTTCAGCAACAGAATGTCTGTTTTAGTATGAACTCATTCGGTAACACAAATACCGACCTCTATGGAAGAATGTTAAGGAGCACCCAGATGGCTAACTATTTCAATACCCTAAACTTGCGTGAGCAATTGGACCAACTTGGTCGTTGTCGCTTTATGGACCGCGAAGAATTCGCATCAGAAGCAGATTACCTAAAAGGTAAGAAAGTGGTCATCGTAGGTTGTGGTGCTCAAGGCCTTAACCAAGGTCTGAACATGCGTGACTCTGGTCTAGACGTTGCTTATGCACTTCGCCAGGCAGCTATTGATGAGCAGCGCCAGTCATTCAAAAACGCAAAAGACAACGGTTTTGAAGTAGGTAGCTACGAAACGCTAATTCCACAAGCTGACCTAGTAGTAAACCTTACTCCAGATAAGCAGCACACAAACGTTGTTGAGACAGTAATGCCGCTAATGAAAGAAGGCGCAGCACTAGGTTACTCACACGGTTTCAATGTTGTTGAAGAAGGCATGCAAATCCGTAAAGACCTAACGGTAGTAATGGTTGCACCTAAGTGTCCGGGTACGGAAGTTCGTGAAGAATACAAGCGTGGTTTTGGTGTACCGACTCTTATCGCTGTTCACCCAGAGAACGACCCTAAAGGCGAAGGTTGGGATATCGCGAAAGCTTGGGCTGCAGCAACAGGTGGCCACCGTGCTGGTTGTCTAGAGTCTTCTTTTGTTGCTGAGGTGAAATCTGACCTAATGGGTGAGCAAACTATCCTTTGTGGCATGCTACAGGCTGGTTCTATCGTATGTTACGAGAAGATGATTGCTGACGGTATCGATCCAGGCTATGCAGGTAAGCTTCTTCAATACGGTTGGGAAACCATCACTGAAGCACTGAAGTTTGGTGGTATCACTCACATGATGGATCGTCTATCAAACCCAGCAAAAGTAAAAGCATTTGAGCTTTCTGAAGAGCTAAAAGAGCTGATGCGTCCGCTATACAACAAGCACATGGATGACATCATCACAGGTCACTTCTCTAGCACTATGATGGCTGACTGGGCAAACGACGATGTTAACCTACTAGGCTGGCGTGCAGAAACGGGTGAAACTGCTTTCGAAAACTACCCAGAAACTGACGTAGAAATCTCTGAGC
>NZ_JAHGAD010000147.1:0-550 GCF_030248375.1 Vibrio sp. B181a
CGCTTTGCCTGCTTTAAAGGCGGGCACGTTAGCAGCAGAAATCTGGATCTCTTCGCCAGTTTTTGGGTTACGGCCTGTACGCGCGGCGCGCTGATTGACTTTGAAGGTACCAAAACCAATCAATGCCACTTCATCCCCACTCGATAGCGTGTCTGAAATGCCTTCAATTATTGCGTTCAGTGCGGCATCTGCTTTTGCTTTCGAGATGTCTGCCGTTTGGGCAATATGTTCAACCAGTTGCGATTTATTCATACTGTTATGTTCCTTATTAAATAGGCCATGGCCTTAAAACGGTGCCAATCATGCGATTAAGTGACGCCTTCATCGTCAAAATGGCGACAAAACGATGTCAATATCCTATAAGTGCCACCAAGACAGGTTGCGAGAAAGAGGAAAGTGGACGGTCCCCTTTCCTGGCTCAGTGGCTTACCAATAGCTTGGCACAAAATGCACGACGGTGCTTTCTTAACGTTAAAAATCAATGGAATATCACAAAAAAAACTCAGCAACGAGGTTGCTGAGTGAGTGGCGTTTGCCTATCTAGGAGAGA
>NZ_JAHGAD010000148.1:0-3022 GCF_030248375.1 Vibrio sp. B181a
TATAAACAATCGGAAGTTAACAAAGCATTGATAACCATCCTTTTGATTCTCAGTGCGATTATAGTTTTTACCTCTAGTTATATCGGAGGTGTGCTCATAGCTTTGGCAATCAACCTTGTTATAGGAACATTGTTTTACTCGATGACGATCGAAGTAAATGGGAATAAAGTTTGCTGGTATTTTGGTCTTGGGTTTCTTCGTAAGGAAGTCGAAGTTTCAAGCATTACAGAAGTTTCAATTTATGAAACTAAGTGGTATCAGGGCATCGGAGTTCGTATGTTAAAGGACGGCTGGCTGTACAATGCTTCAGTAGGTAAAGCCCTTAAATTAAAGTTGTCTAGTGGCAAAAATATTTACCTTGGGTGCAAAGACGTTGAAGGTCTTCAGTTAGCATTGGCATCCACCAACTAACAAACTGTTTAAGAGTGATTCGCAACGCGTGGCATTTTTACTATGCGTTGATTTTAGTGATTAAGGTGGTTTGCAGCGGCTTCGGTATTGCGTTGCTCACACCTTAACAGGGCGTTAGGTTCTAAGGAGTAATATGCGTCACGTCATTAATTTAATGGTACTTTCTGTATTGACAGTTGGTTCCCCAGCTTTTGGTGAAACCATAGATGATATGTGGTGCCAAAAAGCCAATGGTTTTGGTAAAAGAATGCAAGATCAAGGCTATAAACGTGAATTGAGCTTACCTTTTGGTTGGGGAGAGTACAGTAGTAATGTAAGTCATAATATTAGTGGTTCCGACGTAAGCTCTTACGATGTAAAAGCCAAGAACCAGTGGGCGCTTTTCACCAAGAAAAATGGGCAATGGGTAGTGTATCAAGGTGTTATTCGAACCAACCTTAGTGACCGAAAAACAGAGTCATTTGTTTGTCAGGTTAAATCGGGTAACAATCTGGTCAGGCATTAAACTAAGAACCTAACAAACGCTTCAAGACGGATTCGCAACGCGTGGCACTTTTATCATGCGTTGATTTTAGTGATTTAGGTGGAATGCGGAAACATCGTATTGCGTTGCTCACCACTTAAGCGGGCGTTAGTCGCCAGAAAAAGCTAGCAATCAAAATTATGTTTCTGAGCTTAAAATTTAGTAGCTGTTTGCTTGGTACACCGATTAATCGTAGATCATCAGAGCTTAGTTCTAGCTGTTTTAAGTCCAAAGTTTTGTACCTGTCCTAGCGGTTGTTTTGTTCTTTGGTGCTTACAGAGTAGGGCAATCGAGAGTCTGTTTTTGGTTGCAACTCCGCTCGGTGAGTTTGCCGGTACAAAAGCCGATTTACTCGCTGAAATGACGTTTTCTCTGGTGTTGTAAGTTCCACGTGGTTTCAGTGACTTCGTTGAAATTCCGCACTGTGATATTAGCTTTCCAAAAGCGCCTTTTGGTGCTGTCAGTTCGTTTTCTGCGGCGTTGTTTGTTCCAAGTGGTTTCTTTGAATAGCCGCTTTGACACTACGCCTGGCTTAAGTGCGTCAAAGCACATAAAGTTTGTTGTTCGCAAAGTTTAGTTTGGCTTAAAATTGTCGCTCGGTGCCTCGCGACTAACAAACTGCTCAAGAGGGATTCGCAACGCGTGGCATTTTTACTATGCGTTGATTTTTGTTATTAAGGTGGCTTGCGGCGGCTTTTGTATTGCGTTGCTCACCCCTTAGCAGGGCGTTAGTCGCCAGAAAAAGCTAGCAATCAAAATCATGTTTCTAAGCTCAAGATCTGGCAGTTGCTTGTCTGGTGCACAGGTTCATCGCCGATGGTCAAAACTCAGTTTCTGCTGTTTTAAGTCCAAATTTTTGCAAGTGTCCTAGCGTTTTTTGTTCTTTGGTGCTGACAGAGCAGGGCAATCGAGAGTCTGTTTTTGGTTGCAACTCTCCTCGGTGAGTTTGTTGGTTCAAAAGCAAATTTACTCGCTGAAAAGACGTTTTCTCTGGTGTGGTAAGTTCCACGTGGTTTCAGTGACTTTGTTGAAAGTCCGCACTGTGAGATTGGCTTTCCAAAGGCTCTTTTTGGTGTTGTCAGTCCGTTTTCTGCGGCGTTGTTTGTTCCAAGTGGTTTCATTGACTAGCCGCTTTGAGACTACGCCTGATTTAACTGCATCAAAGCACATAAAGTTTGTTGTTTGCAAAGTTTGGTTCGGCTTAAAATTGTCGCTCGGTGCCTCGCGACTAACAAACTGCTCAAGAGGGATTCGCAACGCGTGGCATTTTTACTATGCGTTGAATTTAGTGATTAAGGTGGTATGCGGCGGCTTCGGTATTGCGTTGCTCACCCCTTAGCAGGGCGTTATACCTAAGGAAGCAAATGAGCAGTATTTACGAAATTGTTCAAAAAGACCCACAATACTATGTTTGGCTTTTTGGGTTGATCAATGCGGGTTGGATCGTATTCGCATTTCTATTTAAATCATGGCATGAAAGGCAGCTCAAAAGGCTAGAGCAAGACTTAAGGTTTGATGCCGAAAGGCGCTTAAAAGTCTTTGATTTGAAAGCCACTGAGTATGCCAACTATGTTGCTAGTTTGGATCAGTTTGGAAAGAAAAATCAAAGTGAAATAATGGGGCGCATGCAACCTATTTTCGATCAATACCTTAATGATTTTATGGCAGCTTCGGCTGAAAACAACCAAGAGAAAACTCGTGAAGTGTTAGTGTGGTTTAGCCAACAAATTTCACTTATCATGCGCGAAGGAGGAGAAGACTTTTTCAAATTAAAGTCAGAGTCTAATAGGTTGAAGCTGATTGCAACCGACGAGATGCTTGGTACTTTTCAACAGTTGGAAGATTTGACTGAATTATCAATGAATACAGCACATGAATTCATGGGTAAATTGACGGAAATAGTCCTACATCAGCAAACTTCAATCCAAGAAGAATATTTGGCGAAACTGAATGATATATCATCAGATATTCAGGTGCAGTCTAAGTTGCTAATGACTCAGATGCGTACGGAAATTCGTGGAATTTAGGTATAACAAAGCATTTAAGAGTGATTCGCAACGCTTGGCGTTTTCGCTTCGCTCAAGTATA
>NZ_JAHGAD010000149.1:0-1547 GCF_030248375.1 Vibrio sp. B181a
TGAAGAAGTGGATTACGAGAAGAGCCGCCTGAAAGTGTCTGTATCGATCTTTGGTCGTGCAACACCAGTTGAGCTTGAATTTGGTCAGGTTGAAAAACTTGATTAAAAAAACACCTTTTTAAGGGTTGTCTAAGGCGCGAATTATGACTATAATTTCGCGCCTTTTTACTTCTGGTGAAGTAAAGAGTTTTTTCATAAACGGGGAGCTGATCGGTGATTAGCGTTTGTACCCAAACTTAGGAATTATCATGGCTAAGAAAGTTGAAGCTTACATCAAGCTACAAGTTGCAGCTGGTATGGCGAACCCAAGTCCACCAGTTGGTCCTGCACTAGGTCAACACGGTGTTAACATCATGGAATTCTGTAAAGCGTTCAACGCGAAAACAGAATCTCTAGAGAAAGGTCTACCTACTCCTGTTGTTATCACTGTATACAACGACCGTTCTTTCACGTTCGTAACTAAGACTCCACCTGCTGCTGTTCTTCTTAAGAAAGCTGCTGGCGTTAAGTCTGGTTCAGGTCGTCCAAACACTGAAAAAGTTGGTACTGTAACTGACGCTCAAATCCAAGAAATCGCAGAAACTAAAGCTGCTGATATGACTGGTGCTGACATCGAAGCGATGAAGCGTTCAATCGCTGGTACTGCTCGTTCAATGGGCCTAGTGGTAGAGGGTTAATAAGATGGCTAAACTAACTAAGCGCATGCGCGTAATCCGCGAAAAAGTTGACGTAACTAAAGAGTACGAAATCAACGAAGCTGTTGCTCTTCTTCAAGAACTAGCTACTGCTAAATTCGTAGAGTCTGTTGACGTTGCTGTTAACCTAGGCATCGATGCTCGTAAATCTGACCAGAACGTACGTGGTGCAACTGTACTGCCTCACGGTACTGGCCGCGAAATCCGCGTTGCAGTGTTCACTCAAGGTGCAAACGCTGAAGCAGCTAAAGAAGCTGGCGCAGACATCGTTGGTATGGAAGATCTTGCTGAGCAAGTTAAGAAAGGCGAAATGAACTTCGACGTAGTTGTTGCTTCTCCAGATGCAATGCGCGTTGTAGGTCAACTAGGTACTATCCTAGGTCCTCGCGGTCTAATGCCAAACCCTAAAGTTGGTACTGTAACTCCTAACGTTGCTGAAGCGGTTAAGAACGCTAAAGCTGGTCAGGTTCGTTACCGTAACGACAAAAACGGCATCATCCACACTACTATCGGTAAGGCAAACTTCTCTGCTGAGCAGATCAAAGAGAACCTAGAAGCTCTTCTAGTTGCTCTGAAGAAAGCTAAGCCATCTTCAGCGAAAGGTACTTTCCTGAAGAAAGTAAGCATCTCTACTACTATGGGTGCTGGTGTTGCTGTTGATCAGGCTAGCCTGAACACTCAAGCATAATTTATTTGCTTAGGCGCAAAATTTGTGTATAATTTTGCGCCTAATATTTGTGGTTGGGGCTGAACATTGGTTCTTTGAACTGTCTCCTAGTTCGAAATGAATTAAGACCCAGTCTCCGTCCAAGACCGTAGGTGTTTGTTCTCAAGACAAACTTAATCATCCTA